>JAMNZY010000030.1 GCA_023622055.1 Bacillota bacterium | reverse complement strand
GTTGAGATATTTGGGCATGGAATCATCAAGGGCTCGCCCGCCAAACCCTATAATGTTTTTGGTAGTATCTTCTATAGGGAACATTATTCTATTTCTAAATCTATCATAGTATCCCTTTTTATCTTTACGAACCACTACAAGACCCACTTTTTCCAAGGTTTGTAGGGGTATACCATGTTTTCGGGCAAATTTTATAAATCCATCCCAAGATGGTGGTGCATATCCTAAATAAAAATTATCTATAGTATCCTGTGTCAATCCTCTCTTCTTTAAATATGTCAAGGCTCTATACCCTTCACGGGTATGAAATAAGGCCGCCAGACGGTTTATTTTAAGGTATTCTCGTCTCATTCGAAATTCCTGAGACAATTTGTTGTTCATTTTTTCAGGCAGTTTTACGTTAAACTTATCGGCTAAATACCTTACTGCCTCAGGAAAACTTAAGCTTTCTTTATTCATGATAAATGTGAAAACATTTCCGCCCGCACCGCATCCAAAACAGTAAAATAATTTTTTTTCCACATCCACATTAAAAGAGGGAGTCTTTTCCGTATGGAAGGGGCAAAGGCCTATATAATTATTGCCGCGCTTTTTTAAAGATGTGTATTCTGATACAATTTCTAATATATCAGCCCTATCTTGCACTTCTCTAATTATATCTTCAGAATAAAACCCCAATTTCACCACCAAGCCTTAAAAAAAATCTCCCCATAGCTAAATGAGGAGCTATCGTCGCGATTAATTATTTCTTTAACCCCCCTCAATTTTACATAACAATATTCTACGTTAATCCCTATTATTCCTTCTTTTTGTCCCATAAAATATATTGATTATTTTTTTCAAGTCTCCAGAGGCCAAGATGCCGGCATAAAGATATCCTTGAATTTTTTGATGGCGAACACATCTGTCATTCCTGCTATATAGTCTACAACTGCTCTTTCTACATTTTCCTCTTTGGAAATTTTTATAAATTCGGGAGGCATAGCCTCCGGATAATTTGTGTAGTATTCAAATAAAAGCTTTAACATTATCTTAGCCTTATTTTCCTGAGTTTTTGCTGCGGAACCAACGTAAACATTTTCAAATAGAAACTCTCGAAGTTTTCTAGTTGCATCATATATCTCATCACTCATTTTTATATAGGGTTTGCCGAAACTTGTAGCAACAATGTCTTTAATCATTGTATCAATGCGCTGACCGTGTTCTCTCCCCAACACCTTAACTAATTCTTCTGGCACGTCTTCTGGTTTTAATATTCCAGCTCTTTGAGCATCATCTATGTCGTGATTTATATACGCAATCCAATCGGATATTTTTACTACCTGACCCTCCAGCGTAGCAGGATTTCCTCTGGTGGTATGGTTTTTTATGCCGTCTCTCACTTCCCAAGTCAGGTTTAGACCTTTCCCTTGTTCTAAAACATCCACTACTCTTAGGCTTTGTTCTTCATGCCTAAAGCCCTGTTCTAATAATTCATCTAACACTTGTTCACCAGTATGGCCAAAGGGAGTATGTCCTAAATCGTGCCCTAATGCTATGGCTTCAGTTAAGTCTTCGTTTAAATTCAAAGCCCTGGATATGGTCCTGGCTATCTGGGATACTTCTAAAGTATGTGTGAGTCGGGTTCTGTAATGATCTCCCTCTGGAGAAATAAACACCTGAGTTTTATGTTTCAATCGGCGGAAAGCTTTTGAATGAAGTATCCTATCCCGGTCCCTTTGAAAATCTGTGCGCACACTGCACTTCTCTTCATATCTTTGTCGCCCTTTGCTTTTGGAGCTTAAGGCTGCATACGGTGAAAGATAACTTTGTTCCAATTTTTCTTGTCTTTCCCGTAAATTCATCAGATCACCTCCCAGAAGACCCTGCTAAGCAACTTGTATAGATATTCTATATGCCAGTGGCTTTTTCCTTTAAACTACATAAAAAAGAGACGAAACTCGCCTCATAAAGTACTATAACTAATTTTCGTAGCCGCTATTTCTGTTATGATATTTGTGCCTTAATATTTCCTTTAGTATCAGGGGGAGGAGAATAATGCCTAAGGTCATGGCGGAGTCCAATGTCCTTTCCATTTACAAAAGCAGCCCAGTCATATTGGTTTCCCAAATTCATTCCGCCAAGGTATCCTATTTTGCCATCGATTATTACTATTTTTCTATGGTTTCTGTAGTTGATAGTGCAGACATAAGGTCTAATGCTGGTTATCTTTCCCCCAGCCTTCCACAGCATTCTAGATATAACCCAAATAATAGATGTGCCGCATCATGCTCACCCTTGTGATATTGCCTATAATGGAATCAGGTTTTGGATTGTTTTCTTAAAATCTCAAATTTTCTCTTTCCGATTTTTTGTCTTTCCAACCGTATAAATTTCTCATTTCTGACTTTTTGTTTTTTATTCATGCAAAGACCTATAATAGTATATGGACTACAAATTTCATAGAGTGAATCTAGTAATTTATCAATAAAGTTTTCTTCATCTCCTGTCCAATTCACCATATTGCCATAAGGGACATCAGTTATTATTATATCTGGTTCTTCTTCAAGACTGATATTCTTTAAGACATCAAACTGAAAAACTTCAAATCGGATATCTTTTTTAATCAAATTTTTAAGGGCTATTGCACTATTTTTGGCTTCAAGATGTGACTGTTTTTGATAATTTGCTATCATTTCATCAATCTCTGCTATTCGCCTGTCAATTCCTTCTTTACTCAATAGTGATAAGTTCTTTTTTGCTATCTCAAGTAGTTGTATATTTATATCGCTTCCTATGATTTTCTCTATGGTATCTTGATTTAAAAATCCCAAAACGGTAAGCAAATATCCTCCGCCGCAACAACAATCATATAGACAAATATCCCTCTTTTTAGGCGAGTACTGTAAGCATCTTCCAAATATTTCTTGAGCTAATCTCACTGGAAAGTTTGTCATACCCCTTATATGGTATAATACACGGCCACTAGAAAAGTCTTCATAATTATCGTTTTTACCGTATTTATATTCCATTTAAAAAACCACCTTATGGATAATTCCTTGGGAGGTTTAATTATACACGGGTTAGATTATGAGTAGAAAAAGGGTACTGTCTCTTATGCTAAAGACAATACCCTTTCTTCTTTGTCTCTTAATTTCTAGGATGCTTTATCTGAGCCTGAGCAGCTGCAAGTCTTGCTATTGGCACTCTGAAAGGTGAGCAGCTGACAAAATCAAGGTTAATCATATGGCAGAATTCTACAGAACTGGGTTCTCCACCGTGTTCACCACAAATACCGATTAATAGATCTGGTTTTTCCTGGCGGCCCTTTTCTACTGCCATCTTCATTAAAGAGCCAACACCTTGTCTGTCTAGGACTATAAATGGTGAGTCAGTGAGTATCTTCTGCTCAATATAGTGGGGTAGTATCTTGCCTTCTGCATCGTCACGGCTAAATCCAAAAGTAGTCTGGGTTAAATCATTTGTTCCAAAGGAGAAGAAGTCAGCGGATTTAGCTATATCTTCAGCGGTGAGACATGCTCTGGGAAGCTCAATCATGGTTCCGATAAAGTAGTCTACTTTTGTTCCCTCTTCTGCAAATACTTCTTCAGCAGTCTTTTCTACAACTTCTCTTAAGTTTTTCAGCTCTAATTCATGACCTACTAAAGGTATTTCAATTTCAGGTATTACCTTAATGCCGCGTTTTGTTAAGCTGCATGCAGCTTTCAGTATTGCTTTCACTTGCATTATATAAATTTCAGGATAGAGCAAACCTAATCTGCAGCCCCTTAGACCTAACATTGGGTTCATTTCGCTGAGGGCTCGTACTTTTTTCAGCATCTCCTGTTTTGCCGCTAGTTCTTCAGAGCTACCTTTTGCTTTTAACTCCTCTATTTCCATTATTAGTTCCTCTGCATTTGGTAAGAACTCATGTAAAGGTGGATCAAGGAGTCTAATTGTCACAGGTAGACCATTCATTACTTCAAAGATGCCTTCAAAGTCTTCCTGTTGGATGGGTAACAGCTTGGCTAATGCTTCTTCCCTTTCTTCCTTGGTTTCTGACATGATCATCTGCTGAACAATTGGCAGTCTGTCTGGTGCCATAAACATATGCTCAGTTCTGCAAAGGCCGATACCTTCTGCTCCAAAATCAAGAGCTATCTTGGCATCTTTGGGAGTGTCTGCATTTGCTCTTACCTTAAGTGTTCTTACTTCATCTGCCCAACTTAGAATTTCATTAAATTCATCTGACAACTCTGGTTCTATCAATGGCACTTCACCGACAATAACTTCTCCAGTAGAACCATCTATTGTAATTATATCGCCTTTTTTAACTACTGTGTCTCCAACTTGGAACTCTTCTTTTTCATAGTCGATTCTAACAGCTTCGCAACCAGATACACAGGGCTTGCCCATACCTCTGGCAACAACAGCTGCGTGGCTGGTCATACCGCCTCGGCTAGTTAAGACGCCTTGAGCCAAGACAATTCCGTGAATATCATCGGGAGTTGTCTCTGTTCTAACCAGAATCACTTTTTCTCCTTCATTGCCAAGTGCTTCTGCTTCATCGGGATCAAAGACTACCTTACCAGAAGCAGCTCCTGGAGAAGCCGGCAGTCCTTTGGCTACTGCTTCAACTTTAGCATCAGGGTCAATTCTGCGGTGAAGGAGAGTTTCAAGCTGATCCGCAGGCACTCTGAGAACGGCTTCTTTTTTGTCGATGCGACCTTCTTTTACCATGTCTACAGCTATCTTTACTGCAGACTGAGCTGTCCGCTTTCCGCTTCGGGTCTGTAGTATGTAAAGTTTTCCGTTCTCTATGGTAAACTCAATGTCCTGCATGTCTTTGTAATGATTTTCCAGTAGTTGGCAAACGTCAGTAAACTGCTTGTATACATCAGGCATGACTTCCTTAAGCTGGTCTATACTTTGAGGTGTCCTAATACCAGCCACTACGTCTTCGCCTTGAGCGTTTATCAGGAACTCGCCGTAAATTTTGTTTTCTCCTGTGGCAGGATTCCGTGTAAAGGCAACACCAGTTCCAGAGTCATCACCTTTATTTCCAAATACCATGGTCTGTACGTTGACAGCCGTTCCCAAATCATCTGGTATCTTGTTTATTCTTCTGTATACCTGTGCTCTCTGATTGTTCCAAGATTTAAAGACTGCTTCCACTGCCATTAAAAGCTGTTCTTTGGGGTCTTGAGGAAAATCTCTACCAGTCACTTCTTTGATTTTTTCCTTGTAAAGTTTTATAACTTCCTGCCAACCTTCTGCATCCACTTCTGTATCCAAGGTAACATTTTTCTTCTGCTTTACTGATTCTATAATTTCTTCGAAGTTACTATGTTCTACTTCCATAACTACATTTCCAAACATCTGGATAAATCTGCGGTAGCTGTCATAGGCAAAGCGGTCATTGTTGGTTTTTGCTGCTAAACCTTTTACGCTTTCATCGTTGAGACCTAGGTTCAATATTGTGTCCATCATACCAGGCATGGATATAACGGCACCTGACCTGACAGACACCAACAAGGGATCATCATTGTCTCCAAGTTTTTTGCCCATTTCATTTTCTAAGTTTTCTAGAGCTTCATATATCTGAGATAGTATTTCTTCGGATATTTTTTCTCCCTCATCGTAGTACTTTAGACAGGCTTCAGTAGTAACAGTAAAGCCCATGGGAACTGGCAAACCTATTTTTACCATCTCAGCTAAGTTTGCGCCTTTTCCTCCTAATAAACTGCGCATAGTGGCATTTCCTTCACGGAAACTGTAGACGTATTTCTTTGTCATATTACATTTCTCCTTTCTTTGTGATTTCTAAAATCTCAGAGGCTATTTCTTCCACAGCCTTATTTGAAACATCTATTTTTATGCAACCTATTCTTTCCATAATTTTATCTGCATATTCAATTTCCTCTAGAATTCTACTGCGCTTTGCGTAATTGGCTTCTGTGCCAAGGCCTAAAGCCTTAAGCCTTTCTTGTCGAATATCAAAGAGTTTGTCAGGACTGATAGTCAGCCCAATTACAGTTTTGGGGGGGAGCTTAAATAACTCCTCCGGTGGGGCAACCTCTGGTACTAAGCGGAGGTTTGCAACCTTTAAGCGCTTATGTGCCAAAAACATAGCCAATGGTGTTTTAGAAGTTCTAGAGACGCCTATAAGCACTACATCTGCTTGAGACAATCCCCTTGGGTCTTTGCCATCATCATACTGGACTGCAAATTCTATAGCCTCTATTTTTTTAAAATAGTCTTCATCTATGCGATGAACTAATCCCGGTTGCAAATGTGGCTTAATTTCCATCATGTTTGAAAAGACATCCATCATTGGCCCCATTAAATCAACGATTGGGATATTACTTTGTCTTGCTGAGTTTACTAGATGTTCTCTAACTTCAGGCAGTATGATGGTACATATTATAGCACAATTGGCCGTGTTTTTTGCTTCTTCAATAATATCATCTACATATTCTTTGTTTGTTACGTAGGGTATTCTGCGGATATATGCATTTTCCGAATTAAATTGGACCATTGCTGCGCGAATAACCAGTTCTGCAGTTTCGCCAATGGAATCGGAAACAGCAAATACCGTCGGGTGACTGTTTTTGTCCCTTACCATTATTATCCCCTCTCTAAATCTGACCCAATTCAACAAACAATTTTGTAATAGTGGTCTTAGTTACTTTGCCAACTATTTTATATTTTTCCTGGTTGCCCTCAAGGACTACTTTGACTACAGGCAATGCATCTACCTGATGATCAACAATTTTTTTTGCAGCTTCATAAGCACTTTCCTCTGGTGTCACTGTTATTATATTTGGCATCCTGGTCATGACAATTCCCACAGGCATCCTATGTATATCTGCATTGCCAATAGCTATTTTAAGAAGGTCTTTTCGGGAAACAAGTCCAGATAAACATCCATCCTCTCCCGTAACAAAAAGGGTCCCCACATCAGTCAAAAACAGTGTCACTATAGCATCGTAAACTGAAGTGTTTTCTGTTATGACTGCAGGAACTGCTTTAATTGTGTCTACTTTTATTTCCCTTACTCTTTCAGATATAAGATTCTTGGGTGCTTTGCCGGTAAAAAAGTATCCAACCCGAGGTCTGGCCTCTAAAATACCTATCATAGTTAGAATAGCCAAATCTGGACGTAGTGCCGATCTGGTCAGGTTAAGCTTGTCCGCTATCTGTTCACTAGTAATAGGTTCATATTTTTTAACTATATCAATAATCATTGCCTGTCGCGATGTTAGCTCTATGGGGTATCACTCCTTTCAGGCCCCAGTTGCCAAATATATATATTACTACAAAGCACAAAAAAATCCTCTTTTTTAACTAAATAATTTTATTATAATGGGCGTTATTAAGACTTCTATGGCTGCTGCAATAAAAAGAAGCGGCACAAATACCCCTAATGAGAGGACATTATTATTTAAATTCTCCCTCAATAGTTCTATCCTATTCTTACCTCTTGGAAATATTAAATCAAAACCGGTTTTTAAACCAAATGCTCCAGCTGCAATCACCACAGGCAGCTCCAATATTCCATGGGGCAATATGCCTGCTATGAAAAACATCATAGATTTACCTTGATAAATAGTAAAGGCCATCACTATTCCCACAATGAAACCATTGAAAAAGATTCCAAATGCCGAAATTAAACCGAATGCAATTCCGCCAAACATGATAATCAATAGAGCTTTAATATTGTTTTGAAATATAAATCCTGTTACATGAAGTTTACTCCGATTTTCCATGGCTTCACTGATTTTTATAATATTGCCTAGAAATTTTTCTAAATTTGACAACACAAAATCAGTATTGCTCATGAAAATATAATATCCTAACAGCAAACCCACTAAAAACAGTACAACAGCCGCTAAAACCGGTTTTCCTTTGCCTTTAAAAGAATCCAATATACTATCCAGCAGGTTCACCCCCAATTTGACTATATGCCGCTTTTTATATTTAGTTTTTTTATGTCTTTTATAAACTGAACAGTTTTAAGCTTTCGATCAATATGATGTGATATGAAAAGGCTTAAAACCTCACTTAGTTGCTCTCTAGTATATTTATTCACATCAATGCTTTTTAGTTCTTCGTAGGTCATCATTAGCATTTTTTGCAGAGTACTGATGGTATCGGGAGTGATGCTAACCGCTCTTTTATCTTTGTTATTGCAATTATAACACAAAATTCCACCCATTGAAGGGCTAAAGTATACTCTACTTGAGCTTTTTCCACCGCAGTTTACACAAGAAAAAACTTCTGGTGTAAACCCTTGAATAGCCATAAGTTTTATTTCATAAATGCGACTTAAGATCTCTTTATCTTCACTATCCTGAAGTAAATACATTGTTTTTAAAAAAAACCGGAACAATTCACGGTTCTTGTCTTCCATAGGTGTTGAAGCTCTGAGAAGTTCAGCAAAATAAAGGCCATAGGCCATACTTTCTAAATCTTGACGTATCTTATAAAAAGACTCCTTTATCTCACATTGACTTATACTATCCAAGTTCCGACCTTCCACTATCAAAAATTTGCTGTAAGAAAACAATTGACTTCCAGCAAGTATAGGGTTTCTGGGCCGGCGGACACCTCGTGCCACTGCATGAATTTTGCCTTTATCAGGGGAAAAAAGAGTGAGAATTTTATCCGCTTCACCCAGATTTCTATAACCCAATACTATAGCATCAGTTTTATACAAAGCCATGTATGGTTACTCCTTCATCAGTTAGTCATACCTAAACTTGCCCCACTGAGGTAAAACTTGAATCCATGTATTGCCGGGATTTATATCCAGACGGGAGCCGTCTTGTAGAAAATATTTTGTCTGTCCATTCCTTGAATCCTTTTGCCATTTTATACTTGTACAATATCCATTGCTTATGTAATAGCCGTTACCGCTGTCTGTAGTCTTTATGGACAGTCTCCCTACCTCATCTATTACCTTTGTAGAGGCAAAAGTTATAATTATATTTTTTACGAAAATACTCTCCCCAGTGTTTTTGTCTGTGTGAGGTTTTCCATTAATAAAACGTTCATAAGATTTTTTGTCACGGTCATATATATACCTAACGGTATAATTGCTAAAATAATCTAGTTGAAAATCTTCCAGTACCGTATCGCCACTAAAACTTTCCTCATCGTTAAAATTCCAGTATGTAAGTTGGGTGTCCTTGCGAAATCCCCTTTTTTCCATACTGTTTAAAATCTTTTCCGTGCTTGTATATGCGTTGTGAGGTGCTTTTCTGGACTTGTCTCGCCAAAAAGTTACACTATCATATATTCCATCGATGGCATCTATCTTCAGTTGTTTTAAATCAATATAACATTGGGGGCTAGCTCCATAGTGGACATATACGCTGTCGTATTCCATGGCATAATCGAGAAAATACGGTCTTCCGCTGCGCACTGGGCCAATTTCATCTAATGTTTCACCGATAAATATGGCCAAAAAGCGAGTTATGCCTCCTTCTGCCAAAACTTCGTATACGACACCGGCCTTTTGAAGACCTGATTGAGGCCTAGCGTTATATTCGTTTTCTATCATGACAGCCAAAGGCCTTTGATTTTCAAATTCTAGATCCATGTCCATACCAGTAAGTGGGTTTTTTATTTTTGGAATATCCGGATAGACTTCAGCCGGTTCTATTATCTCTTCCTGAGTTTTTGTATCTGAAGTACTTTCCACTTCTTTACTTTTACAAGCTACAGCAAATACCAGAATCACAATTAATATAGCAGCCAAGCATTGCTTAGATGACATGCTTTACCCCCCATTGTTTCGTAAAATGCCTTTTAGCGGCCAAACAGTAAAGCGATTTTATCATAAAAAATTAGATATCCTACAACAACGGCATTTATTGCAGATAATAGCACTGCTCCTGCTGCTACGTTTTTTGCCACTTTTGCCAGTGGATGATATTCTTGGGTAAACATATCCACCACAGTCTCTACAGCAGTATTTATCATCTCAGCAGTTAAAACTTGTACAATAGTTAAGGATAATATCAAAAGTTCAGTTTTATTTAGCTTTAGCAAAAAACTGGAATAAATTGCCAAAGCGGCAGCCACAAAATGAATTTTAATATTGCGTTGAGTCTTAAAGGCATAGAGTATACCAGATATGGCATAAAGAAAACTTTCACCTATAGTCCTAGATTTCTTCATCTTATTAAATCCCTCTTGTCAAATCTATGGTTTTTAGGATTTCCTCTTCTTTTTGCCTCATAACTACTTTCTCTTCTTCTGATTCATGGTCATAACCCAGCAAATGCAATATGCCGTGGACCACTAAAAAACCTACTTCCCGCTGAAAGGAATGGCCGTATTCTAAAGCTTGACTTTTTGCTCTTTCAAGGGATATTACTACATCCCCCAGCAGTTCTTCTTCATACACGTTTAAACTATTTTCTCCTTCTACAGTTTCCCTCATGGCAAAAGACAATACATCCGTTGGTGCATTTATGTTCCGATACTGATGGTTTAGTTTTTGAATATAGATGTCGTCAACTAGCGCTATGCTGACTTCCACATTATCAGATACTTTTTCCATGGACAAAACAGTATTTGCAGCTTTGATTATAAGGGCTTTTAATTCTTCTGTTATATCAATCTTGTCCTGCAAATTGCTTATTATTATATTGGCCATTGTCCAAATCCTTTCTCTGCAATTCTTTTAATTTGTCTGGATATTCTATTCTAGTGTGGAAAATTCCAGTTAAAATTTTCGAAAATGCCGACGCTATTTTATCCAAGTCTTTGAGGGTCAAATCACATTCATCTAACTGACCATCTGATAATTTTTCCTTGATTATCTGCCTTATAAGCCCTTCAATTTTCCCATGGGTGGGCTTAGGCATAGACCTCACTGCAGCTTCTGCACAGTCTGCCAGCATTATTATAGCTGCTTCACGAGTCTGGGGTTTAGGCCCTTCGTAGCGATAACTTGTCTCGTCAATTTTCTTCTCATCATCACTGTCTAAAGCTTTGTTGTAGAAAAATGAAAGGAGGCTTGTCCCGTGATGCTGTGCTATAAAGTCAGTAATACATGTAGGCAATCGGTATTCCTTGGCAATCTCAAGGCCATCCTTTACATGGGAAGTGATAATTAAGGCACTAAGAGTAGGGCTTAATTTGTCATGGGGATTGTCTGAGGCCAGTTGATTTTCGATAAAAAAATACGGCCGCTTTATTTTTCCTATATCATGATAGTTTGCACCTACACGGGCAAGTAATGGATCTGCTCCCACAGCTTCAGCTCCGGCTTCGGCTAAGTTACCTACTATAATAGAGTGATGATAGGTGCCTGGTGCCTCCAACATCAACTTTCTTAGCAGAGGTTGATTAGGGTTGGAAAGTTCCAAGAGTTTTATGGCACTGGTAATGCCAAAAGCATTTTCTAAAAAGGGCAAAGTGCCAATTGCCAAAATAGAAGATAATATGCCGCTTATAATGCCCCAAGGACTTTCCTTTAAGATTTCCAAAGGTGTGCTGTTGTTTAAAAGCATAAGGCCAGTAATCAGCACAAATTTAGCGACACCTATTATTCCTCCTGCCTTTGTCAAATCAGAGCGTTGGGAAACCTTAGCAGTGCAAAAGATTCCTATTATAGCTCCTGCCAAAGCCACAAGAGTGTAAGAAAAGTCATTGCCCAACATAATTCCCACTGCTACACTCATGGTAAAACTGGCAAATACAGCCACTTGAGGATTGATGAGAATGGAAATGAGCATACTCCCGGCAGCTAAAGGAATTAAATAGTTGGATATGTTCTTAATTCCCAAAGAAATAATAAGTGTTGATATTATAATAAGTACAATTAAACTTAAGTAAAGGTTGTCGTCAAAAACATCCTTGTGAAAATAGTACACGGCAAATGCTAGGGTACTTACCAAAAAGGCAGATACGCAGCTTATGCCAAGAAGTAAGCTAATATCCGCTTTCCTGTCCCTAGCCAGTAGTCCCAGCTCCTTTAGCATTTCTTGGTGTTCAGGGGTTATGACCGTGCCTTTTTCTATTAAGACCTGGTTTGGATAAACTCTTACAGGAGCAATAGCTTCCATAGCCTCACGTTGCTGTTGTTCTGTAGCTTCCCGATCATATACCATATTTGGCCTTATTGTTAAAAGTGCGATTTCTTCACCTACACTTTTTAATTCCTGGGGCAAGTTTAAGTTGTTAAATTCTTCTATAATGTATGTTTTTGCCCTGTCTATGGAATCTTCTTTGACACCTTCTTCCATAACTGTCTCTATAATGGCCTTAGTAATAGTTTCCAGTTCTTTTAGAGAGGTATCACTCATGGTAATAAGCTGTAAATATACTTCCTCTGATATTTCAATAGATACCTTATCCATCAGAAGTTTTATCTTCTCTTCATCTTCAAGGTATGTTCGGGCCTTTACTTCCTTAACATAATTTAAAATATCTGTTACATTATTTTTTACTTCAGCAGTAATAGTATGATTTAATGTGTATTTTTTAGGGACTTGGTCAGCTGCAGCCTGTCTAAGTTTATTGGTGGCAATGGTATTTATTGCTTCTTTTCTTGCCAAAATATTTTCCTGCAGCACCTCTCCTACTTTAACATCGTATTTTTGAGGCAGAGCTGAAAAAAACATCATGGCCGACAAACTGACAAAGAAAAAAAGTCCCAGTACCAGTTTCTGGAACACCGGATTGTCAACTACTGTTTTTTTCAATGGAAGTATTGTTTTTATCATGGCCCCAGAATCACTCCATGTTCCGCTGGCGTTTTTCTTCATATCTCTCATAGGCTTTAATTATTCTCTGGACAACTTCATGACGAACAACATCGGTTTCATCCAAGTAGACAAATTGGATACCCTTTACACCTTTTAAGATTTCCTGAACTTCTTCCAAACCAGAGTAAACGCCTTTGGGCAAGTCAATTTGAGTTAAATCTCCGGTTACTACTGCCTTTGACCCAAAGCCCAACCGTGTCAAAAACATCTTCATTTGCTCGGATGTTGTATTCTGGGCCTCATCCAAGATAACAAAGGAATCATCAAGAGTCCTACCTCTCATATATGCAAGAGGTGCCACTTCAATGAGACCTTTTTCCATGTAACGTCTAAAAGAATCCACACCTAATATGTCATATAAAGCATCGTATAGTGGCCTCAAATAAGGGTCAACTTTGTCTTGCAAGTCTCCTGGCAAAAAGCCCAGTTTTTCACCGGCTTCAACTGCCGGCCTTGTCAATATAATCCGATTTACTTCTTTTTCTTTAAAGGCAGTCACTGCCATAGCCATTGCAAGATATGTCTTACCCGTTCCGGCAGGTCCTATGCCAAAAACTATATCGTTTTGTTTAATGGCACTTATATATTGTTTTTGGCCTAAAGTTTTAGGTTTAATCATCTTTCCGCGATGAGTATAGCACACTACGCCGTCATATAAGTCATTTATCTTTTCGCACTTGCCATTTTTGGCAAGGGACACAAAATATTTTATTTCATTTGATGTCAATAAATTACCTCTCTGTTTTACCTGAATCATCTGGTTAAAAAGTTGTTCCACTGACTTAACATCTTTTTCCTCTCCTGTTATGACTATTTCACCGCCGCGAGTTACAATCCTAACTTTGAACTGCTCTTCAATGCACCTAATATTTGAATCTTGGTTTCCAAACAAAAACGCTATATCATTGACGTTATCTATGGTAATTCTAGCCTCAGCCAGATTTCCTGTCAAAGCTTCTCCTCCCTATTATTGGATTTCTACCTTTTGTCCAATATCCTCTACCACTTCTATAATCATCGAACCGATTACTGCTTGCTCGTCAGAGTCCAGCATAAACTCCATCTTTCTTTGTGTTATATTATCCTGGTCAGCAATTTCCTCCAATTGTGAAAGGAGTTGGATCTCTGCCTTGCGGGATGCCTCTTCAACTCCCAAAAACTCCTTTGTGCTTTCCATTTCAACATACTCAACTATACTTAACTTTAATCTTCCTAATATAGGCAATATATCAATTTCTTTTAAGATTTTTTTATCATAAAGAGTGTAAGGGATATTCCCTAAATGGAAATTGAGAATGTGATTTTGCAATTGAAAAACAACAGACTTTTTACTGTTGCCCGTGGGGATTTTCTTAATCTCCACCAAAGGCACTTTTACGGCCTTTTGGTACCAAACCCTGGCTTTGACAATGCCTTCAGCATGCACTAAAAGGGTATTACCTTCTTCTTCCATATTTGACATATCTTCACTTAGAGTGACTCTTCCGGTAATTAACAAATCCCCCTTGCTCACTGTCTGACCAGGCTCAACCAGCGCTTCACCTCTTAGTGCTATTATTTCCTCTATTATACCATCTTTAGAGGCTATTATATCACAGGGAGTATTTTCTTCAAGTTCAGGAGGCAATTGCTTTTTTACAAGCTCCACTATGAATCTTGAGCCTCTTATTTCAATTTCTGCCCAAGCTATATCCTTGTATTCCGTCATAAGTTTATCTATATAGTATTCTTTATCAATGTCATATTTGAAAACACCTTCTCTAATGCCCCACTGATGCAAATCCTCAATTACAGAAAGCCTTAACTCTTCATCCAGGCATTTTACCTCTATGCTCCATATGAATGAAGACATGAGATACACTGCAGCTACAAACAGCAGTGCACCAACTAGGAATGATTTTCTCTTCTTCAATTTTGATATTACAAAAAACAAACCTACCCGCTCTATGATACGTACTTTACAGCGAGTTTTTCTGGATAAAGGAGCCAATTTAAAAAAGTCTTTTACTCTAACTTTTGCTATAAGCTCATTGCTGTTTTCTCGTTTTATATCCCAAAGGTATAGCTTTTGCAGAGCAGCTTGATTTAGCAGCCTTTCAGCATATTCTCCTACAATTTTAATAATAACATAACCTGAAATATAATGCCATATTTTTATTATAAGCACAAACTCTGCCCCCTTAATTCATTCCTCAAACCCAATGGCAGCAATATCTCCTTCAACAGTAATTTCATCTGTGATGATAGTTTTAATAAGAAGGTCTTTGCCCTTTACCACCACAATTCCAACAGGTGTGTTAATTTTTACAAGTTCAGAATTATATTCAATTATGCCTTTGTGATTTTCTATAAAAACAGCAATCTTACCTGTTACTATAATTCTAGGCACGTTTAAAATTATATCCTGGGGTAAATCCAAGGCATCTGATAACTTTCGCTTTATTCCTTCCATCATGTTGGTAACTCCTTTTTTAAACATCTATTTAAATTTATTCGATTTTTCTAGGTTTAATTACTGTAAAAAGAAAAACCCCACAGTCTTGATATGTGGGGTTCACTTAATTAAAAATTCGACTACCATCGCCGCCATGGCTGCACAAGAGCCTTAGGCGGAGAAAGTATCTCTTGTAATATTATGCCTCGAAGGATGTTCTCCTGGGTAAAAAGCTGAGAAATACCATCAAAAGTTTCCGATTGTGCCAGCAATTCTGCCTGGTCGCTTTCCACAAAATGAGTCTGTATGATTTTTTCCTGCAAAGGTTCTTCCTCTATTGTTTCCTCAATGGGTTCCCTGGAAATATTGACAATTTCAGGTTGAGTTTTGGCTGTTTCTACTTCTTCTATAGGAATTATTGTAGGCATAGTATCTTGGACAGGTGACATCGGAATCCGTTTTGGCTTAAGGGGCGTTTTTGGTCTGGGTGATCTTTGTGTCTTTTGAGATGCGAAAAGTTCACTGAATACTGCTCTAAAGATCAAGAAGGCTATAAGTAAAAGAATGTTTTCCATCTAATCACCTGCTCTTATCTGGCTTTTTGGGATCGCTATCTTTTTGCCCTAATCTAGATATAGAGTCTCTCATTTGAGTATCAGCTATAATATTCCTCATATTGTAATAGTCCATAACTCCTAATTTCCCCTGTCTCAATGCTTCTGCCATGGCCTTTGGAACTTCTGCCTCTGCTTCCACCAGTTTTGCTCTCATTTCCTGCACCATAGCCTTCATTTCCTGCTCTCTAGCTACAGCCATGGCACGGCGCTCTTCTGCCCTGGCTTGAGCAATGCGTTTATCGGCTTCTGCCTGATCAGTTTGCAGCTGAGCGCCAATGTTTCTGCCTACATCCACATCGGCAATGTCTATTGACAGAATTTCAAAAGCAGTTCCAGCATCAAGACCTTTGTTTAAAACTGTTTGAGAAATTAAATCGGGGTTTTCCAGTACAGACTTATGATTGTCTGAAGAACCCACCGTTGTAACTACACCTTCTCCTACACGGGCTATAATTGTCTCCTCGCCCGCTCCTCCTACCAATCTATCGATGTTGGCCCTAACAGTAACCCGAGCTTTTGCCTTTACTTCAATGCCATCTTTGGCAACTGCTGCCACTGTTGGCGTCTCTATTACTTTTGGATTTACACTCATCTGCACTGCTTCCAGTACATTTCGACCTGCCAAATCAATGGCTGCTGCTCTCTCAAAACTTAAAGGAATTCCAGCCCTTTGTGCAGCAATGAGGGCATTTATGACTCGGTCTACATTGCCACCTGCAAGATAATGAGCTTCCAGTTTATTAACTTCCTCATCCAATCCAGCTTTAACAGCTTTTATAAGGGGGTTTACAATTTTATTTGGCGGCACCCGGCGCAGTCTCATTCCAACTAGATTAAATATTCCTATTTTTACACCAGCAGCTAGTGCAGAAATCCAAAGGCCGAGGGGAACGAAACTTAAGAGAACTGTTAGAGTAATAAAAATGACGGCAATAGTTAAAAATAAACCGATAATAGCTGGCATCACACACTCTCCTTTTGTTTCAATTTTACTATAATTTTATTACCTTCCACCCTACTTACAACTAAATGAGAACCTATAGGTATAAATTCACCTTCTGCTAAAACATCCAGTCGCCTTTCGCCAATAAGAGCCACTCCTGCAGGCCTAAGAGGAGTAACCGCTTTGCCTTCGGCACCGACCAACTGGCTTTCATCCTCCATTGCAGCAATATAACCCTCAGACTTAACTTGTTTTGTACCTAAGATGATCCTATCAAAAAGTGGAGTTTTAATGACATATTTGATTAGGAAATATATCAATACTGCACTTGATGCAAGTGCGATTAGAATAGAAGTCAAGGCCTGCTGAGGAGTTGGAAAGGCCATTATCACACTTGCTATTATGGAAAGTATGCCTGTCACTCCGAATACGCCAAAACCCGGGATAAACATTTCAATTAGTAAAAGCAACAATCCCAGAACAAACAGGCCCATGACCCAAATTTTAGCTGCTCCAGCAAGAAAATTTCCGCCGAAAAATAGGCCAATGGCTAAAAGGCCAATTATGCCCGGGATGCCAAAGCCTGGAGTTAGGATTTCAGTAACTATGCCCACCATACCTATTGTTAAAAGTATAGGAGCTACATATGGACTTGTGACCATATGGGCAATTCTTTCCGAGAGATTCATATCAGCTTTAATAACTTCCACATTTTCCATATTTTCTTTTGCCTTAATCTTGTTTATAAGGTCATCTAAACTATTTACCTGTTCATCAAAAAGGCCTAATTTCAAGGCTTCTCCGGTAGTTAGGGACAATATCTTCCCTTTATCTTTAACGCCTTCTATGACTACATCAGCATCTGCCATTGCTGCGACTAATTCCGGATCCCTTCCTGTTTTTTCCGCTGTAGCCCGCAGTGCAGAAGACCAATAAGAAATGTATTTTTCCTCATTTGGTCTGGTCTCTGCTGCGCCGATAGTAGCACCAGGAGTAGCCACTAAAGTTTTGGAAGAAATGGCTATAATTACACCGGCAGAAGTTGCTTCGTTATTTATAAAACTCACAGTAGGAATAAAAGTGCTAAGGATGGCATTGCTTATTTGTATGGCAGAACTTACTTCACCGCCGGGTGTATCAATTTCTAAAACTAAGGCCTTTGCCTGAGCTTGTTCAGCTTCCCGGATTGCTCTATTTACAAAAGAAGCCAAACCTCTATTTACTATACCTTTGACGGGAATCACATATATACAGTCCGTTTTGTTTTTTGTATTTTGGGCTAAACTGATGTCTGAAAAATTAAAAATAAAACACAAAATAAATGCCAAAATCAGAAATTTTTTATATTTCATATTGCCATATTTCCCCTCCCTGCAGCAAACGGTTAAAACCGCATCAACTCTGTATTTGCAAGATATTGAAAATTTGCTATAGATTATTAAAAAGCTTGGCACCTTAGGATACCAAGCTTTTTAATTACTGTAAAAGTTTCCTTACTAAATTACTGACCTGGCTGCCATCTGCACGACCTTTTATTTTAGGCATGACGGCACCCATAACCTTGCCCATATCTTTAATGCTGCTTGCTCCAACTTCAGATATAGCCTGGCGAATAATTTCTTCCAATTCTTCACTGGTTAATTGCTGAGGGAGATAACTGGACAAGATGGCCACTTCTTGTTCTAGACTCTTTGCGACTTCTTCTTTACCCAGTCGTCTGTACTCTTCTATATCTTGTTTTCTCTTTTTTGCTTCTCTAAACAAAACTTCTATGATTTCTTCATCATTTAGTTCACGGAGCTTTTCTTTTTCAGCATACAAAATAGCTGATTTTGCCATGCGTATAACTGAAAGCCTTTCTTTTTCACCGGCCTTCAATGCAGCTTTCATATCTTGATTTAACATATCTTTTATTGACATGTTATCGCTCCTTAATATTTGCGAAATTTCCTTTTGCGAGCTGCCTCAGATTTTTTCTTGCGTTTTACGCTAGGCTTTTCATAGTGTTCTCTCTTCCTTACTTCAGAAAGGACCCCTGCTCTTTGACATTTTCTCTTGAAACGGCGAAGAGCATTGTCAAGGGATTCATTTTCCCTAACTCTGACTTCTGACATTTTTGTATTCCCCCCCTCCGCTGCACTTTCGGGTAAGTAGTTGGTCTGTCGATGAGTGCGAATATAACAATTATAAGACTAAATCCAGCTGTAGTCAATATCAACCGGGAGGCCATGTCAGAAATCGACCGCCTAACAGGTGAAAGTGCAAATGATGAACAGTTTGGCCGCCTTCTTCACCAGTATTGACTACCAATCTAAAGCCTTTCTTATCTATGTTATTCTCCTTGGCAATATTTTGTGCTACTCGGAATATATCTTTAAGTACCTCACTATTTTCTTCATCAATGTCTAAAATTGATGCTATATGTTCTTTAGGAACGATAAGGAGATGGATGGGTGCTTGAGGATTTGCGTCGTGAAAGGCTATTACTTGGTCATCTTCATATACAACCTTAGCTGGAATTTCCTTGTTTATAATCTTGCAAAAAACACAGTCCATCAAATCCACCTCCTTCATCTGATATTATTGCTATCCCATCTATTCTTTATTCTACATCCAGTTACATATTTCCTGCATTAAAGGAATTTATTTTTCTATTTTGCCAAAAATAGCGTCGTCCATATTCTTTAACAGCTTTACTTGTGCTATTTGATTGTGAAGATTTTCTTCTGATTCTACTAATACTCTTATATAGTTTTCTGTGAGGCCTTCGTATTTGTTGTGGCCTTTTTTCTCTTCAAATAGCACATTTTGAGTAGTGTTCATGAACTTTTCTCGAAAGCTTTTCTCAAGTTTTTGGCTCAATTGTATCAATCTATGACTCCTGTCAGCTTTTACGCTTTTTTCAACTTGATTGGGCATGTCGGCAGCCACTGTTCCTCGCCTTGGAGAAAAGGGGAATACATGGAGCTTTGAAAACTCTATCTCTTTTATAAAACTTTCAGTCTCCTGAAATTCCTCTTCAGTTTCACCGGGAAAGCCCACAATAACATCAGTAGTTATTGACACATCAGGCATA
>JAMNZY010000113.1 GCA_023622055.1 Bacillota bacterium | reverse complement strand
GAAGACATGGTGGAAATCAATTGCCATGGCGGAATGGCAGCTCAAAAGAAGATCTTGCGCCTGGTCCTTGATGCTGGTGCCAGGATAGCAGAGCCTGGAGAATTTACAAAGAGGGCTTTTTTAAATGGCAGAATCGACCTTTCCCAGGCAGAGGCAGTAATAGACATTATAAGGGCAAAAACCGATAAGGCCCTCTTCCTTGCCAATCGCCAGCTCTCAGGCAGTTTGTCTGACAAAATAAATGCCATCCGTCATAGGCTCCTTGATGTCCTGGCTCATATTGCGGCAAATATTGACTTTCCCGATGAAGATATTCCAGAAGCAAGCACCAAGTACATTGCCGAAGAGATTAAGAAAGCTCGGGAAATGGTGGGAGACTTGCTAAAAAGGATAAGTGCCGGGCGGATTGTGAGAGAAGGTCTTTCCACACTGATACTGGGCAATACCAATGTGGGCAAGTCTTCTCTGCTTAATGCACTCCTAGATGAAGAAAGGGCAATAGTTACAGATATCCCTGGGACTACCCGGGACATTATTGAAGAGTACATCGATATAAAAGGGATTCCCATAAAGATAATAGATACTGCTGGCATTAGGGAGACTGCCGATGAAGTAGAAAAAATTGGGATACAGCGGGCTATAAAATATCTAGAAGAGGCTGAGCTGGTGCTGTTGATGATAGATATTTCCCGGGAGCTGACCCAAGATGACAAAAATCTGATAGAGCTGATAAAAGACAAGACAACAATAGTAGTTATAAACAAAGTGGACTTGCCTGCCAAAACAGATGAAGATGAAATAAGAAAAATAATACCTGCAGAAGGCTTTGTGAAGATTTCCGCCCTTAGACAAGAAGGCATTCAAGATTTAAAAAATACAATTTATAATGTCATCACAGCTAAAATGGGCATAAGGGATGAAGGTTTAATCGGGGCAGGTGAGCGGCAGCGACAGGTGATAGAAGCAGCTTATAAATTTTTAGACAGTGCCTTTAAGGCAATAAATGATTTTGTACCAATAGAGATGGTGGAGCTTGACATTAGAGATGCCTGGAGTAAGCTGGGAGAAATAACAGGGGATACGGTTACAGAGGATATTATAACCACAATCTTTCAGAAATTCTGTATCGGTAAATGAGGGTGAAAGCATGGAATACAATGTGGGAACATATGATGTGGCTGTGGTAGGTGCCGGCCATGCCGGATGTGAAGCGGCACTGGCCACTGCCCGAATGGGATTAAAGACTGTGGCCTTTGCCATAAATTTAGAGAGCATCGCCTTGATGGCTTGTAACCCTTCCATCGGCGGTCCTGGCAAGGGCCACTTGGTCAGAGAAATAGATGCCCTAGGGGGGCAGATGGCAATAAATGCAGACAAGAGCCTTATACAGATGCGGATGCTAAATACCAAGAAAGGTCCTGCCGTTAGGGCCCTTAGGGCACAGCTAGACAAGAGGGCCTACTCTGCCAATATGAAGTACACCTTGGAGTGCCAGGAAAACTTGGACATAGTCCAAGAAGAAGTGGTAAAGATCTTAGTGGAAGGAGAAAAGGTCACCGGTGTTATGACAAAGACTGGTGGCGTATATAAAGCTAAAGCTGTAATTATAACCACCGGCGTATATCTCCGGGGTAGAATTGTCATAGGGGATATTAGCTACAGCAGCGGTCCCAGCGGCCTTTTTCCTGCCAACGAACTTTCAAAGTCCTTGGAAAGCCTGGGCTTTGAGCTGGGCAGGTTTAAGACTGGCACGCCCCCAAGGATACACAAAGACTCTATAGATTTTTCTAAGATGATAGTTCAACCAGGAGATGATGTGATAATTCCCTTTTCATACACCACAGGCAAAATAGACCGGGAACAGGTGCCCTGCTGGCTTACCTATACTAATGAGATTACTCATAAGATAATCAGTGACAACCTCCACAGGGCCCCCCTATACACTGGTGAAATTAAAGGGGCAGGGCCCAGGTACTGTCCCAGTGTGGAAATGAAAGTGGTTAATTTTAAAGATAAGACAAGCCATCAGATTTTCATAGAGCCGGAAGGCATCAACAATAAAGAAATGTACGTGCAAGGCCTTTCCACCAGTCTCCCTGCGGATGTACAGATTGCAATGACCCGCTCGGTAAAAGGCTTGGAAAATGCCAAAATCATGAGATTTGGATATGCCATAGAATACGACTTTATTATTCCTACCCAGCTTAAGCCTACTTTAGAGACAAAAGCTATTGAAGGACTGTATATGGCAGGCCAAATAAACGGCACTTCTGGCTATGAGGAGGCGGCGGCCCAGGGTCTGATGGCAGGCATTAATGCAGCATTAAAGATAAAAGAAAAAGAGCCATTGATTTTAAGCCGCTCTGATGCCTACATTGGAGTTTTAATCGATGACTTAGTCACAAAAGGTGTAAACGAACCCTACCGGGTCCTGACATCAAGGGCTGAATACAGGCTCCTTCTTCGCCAGGACAATGCGGATTTGCGCCTGATGGACATAGGCCACAAAGTGGGCCTTATAAGTGATAAGCGGTACAAAAAGTTTTTAGAAAAGAAGTCCATGATTGAAAAGGAAATAGAGAGGCTGCAATCTACTAAAATAACTCCTACTGCCAAAACTAATGAGATACTAAATCACCTTGAAACGGCAGCTCTTAACACACCTTCTACTCTAGCAGAACTTTTAAAGCGGCCTGAACTGGACTATGAAAAATTAAAAGTTTTAGATGAGGAAAGAAAGCCCTTGCCTAAAGAGGTTATCGAGCAGGTGGAAATCTCCATAGCTTATGAAGGATATATTAAGCGGCAAATAGCCCAAGTGGAGCAGTTTAAAAAAATGGAGAACAAAAAAATCCCTGCCGATATTGATTACGATGAAGTCTACGGCCTTAGCTTTGAAGGCAGAGAAAAGCTGAAAAAAGTAAGACCCATTTCCATAGGTCAAGCTTCCAGGATTTCAGGAGTAAATCCCTCGGATATCACTGTGCTTTTGATCTATCTTGAAACCAAGAGAAGGAAAGGCAAACCATGAACAAATTTGTGGAATCTTTAAGAGTGCAGGCAGAAAAACACCAGATTTCCCTGACAGAAGACAATATTCGGCAATTTGAATACTTTAAAACACAGCTTTTGGAATGGAACAAAAAGACAAATCTCACAAACATAATAGATCCTGAAGACTTTGCCACAAAGCACATTATAGACTCTCTCATGCTTTGTAAGTTAGGGGATATTAAAGAAGGTGCAAGGCTGATAGATGTGGGGACAGGGCCGGGAATCCCCGGCCTTGTAGTAAAAATGTACAGGCCTGATTTGAAGGTGGCACTCCTTGAGTCCGTAGGCAAAAAGACCAGGTTTTTAGAATGGATTGTAAATGATATGGGCTTATATGATGTGGAAGTCTTAAATGATCGGGCAGAGATCTTAGCTCATGATTCAAATTATCGGGAAAATTTTGATGTGGCAACTGCTAGAGCTGTAGCTTCTTTAAATACCCTTGCAGAGCTTTGCCTACCCTTTGTTAAAGCAGGAGGCACCTTTATTGCAATGAAGGGAAAAGGACCAGAGATAGAACTTGAAATGGCAAAAAAGGCTCTTGATATCCTGGGAGGCAGAGTGGGAGAGTTGAAAAATTACTTACTCCATGATAATATGAGTCGCAGCTTAGTTTTTATTTCAAAAGTGAGTGAATGTCCAGATAAATACCCTCGCAGGCCAGGAATTCCTGAAAAGAGGCCGCTATAGTTCGACAGAGATGTCAAAGGACAGGACATTATGGCAAACGGTTTATCCCTCTATAAAGGAGGAAAAATGTAGCAAATATAGAATAAATATACCAGGGTATTTATTACAAATTGCTAAAACACTATGATATACAAGGGGGGTCTAGTATGTGGGGGACTTCCAGGTCTCACTTCAATGTGGTGAACATACCCCTAGATGAAATACAGCCAAACATATACCAACCTAGAAAAACCTTTAATGATGAGTCTTTAGAGGAGCTCACCGAATCCATTAAAAGTTACGGTGTGCTGCAGCCTATAGTAGTCAGGCGAAATGGCCGGCGGGGGTATGAGATTATTGCCGGTGAGCGCCGGTGGAGGGCGTGCAAGAAGGCAGGTCTCAAGGAAATACCGGCAATTAT
>JAMNZY010000058.1 GCA_023622055.1 Bacillota bacterium | reverse complement strand
ATACGGGGGCGTTTGGTTTCGACGGGGGTAGCAGAGGTAAAAGCTGCAGGTCGAGCTTCCGACTCGTAAAACCGGAAAC
The DNA here is from genome assembly GCA_023622055.1 of Bacillota bacterium. GTDB lineage: Bacteria > Bacillota > Thermosediminibacteria > Thermosediminibacterales > Tepidanaerobacteraceae > DTU063. Next base: position 6,569 of record JAMNZY010000058.1, on the reverse strand, counting down.
ATAAATACAAACGCCAATAACGAATACGCATACGCTGCTTAATTAAAACGCAGCGCGCCCTACCCGGTAGTGCCCGGCTGCTGGGAAAAGGGTGTCATAAAACCGGGATTTTCCTATAGTGTTGCTTTGGCACTATAGGAGAAACTTACAAAGCTGGCCTTGCTTTAATCCTGCCCTCAGGAGTAAAGCAGGCGAGATATAAAATGAGGGCTAAACCTGTAGACGCTTTTATTCGCCTCCACCAAAATATGGAAATTAAAACACCTTTTCTAAGGTGTTTTTTTGTTTTACAGGAGTTTTGATTATAATACATACTCGGTGTCAATCAAAAGTCAAACAACATATCATATATATATGAAAAAATTTGCGATCCCATAAATATGCAAGAAACTTTGTCTTGCTTGGAATATGCCAGAGGTGTGAAATATGAATATTGTCAAGAATTTGGTGCCGCCAGATAAATACCATATTAAATGTCCCTACTATATGGTTGCGGAGTTTATAGTAGTTCATAACACTGCTAACGATGCAAGTGCCAGGGATGAAGTAGCATATATGATTAGGAATGATGAGAAAGTTTCCTTTCACTATGCAGTAGATGACAAAGAAATTGTTCAGGGTATATCAGAGAATCGCAACGCTTGGCATGCTGGTGATGGAGAAAACGGTCCAGGAAATAGAAAAGGGCTAAGCATCGAGATTTGCTACTCAAAATCAGGCGGAAAGAGATTTGAAGAAGCTGAGAAATTAGCTGCTAAATTTATAGCATATAAATTAAATGAGAACGGCTGGGGAATTGACAAAGTAAAGAAACATCAAGACTTTTCAGGCAAATACTGTCCCCATAGGACACTTGACATGGGTTGGCAGAGATTTTTGGATATGGTAGAAACTGAACTAAATGAACTGGATAAGGATAAACCTTCAAGTTGGGCACAAGAAGCTTGGGAATGGGCTAAAAAAGAAGGCATAACTGATGGAACGAGGCCTGGGGATACGGCAACTCGTGAAGAAGTGATAACAATGCTGTATCGATACCACAATCAGGTAGACAAGACATGAAGTTTTTGAAAACAATTAGTGTTGCCAGCAATATTGATTAACCCGCTTTTACTATAGCGGTGTTTTTTATTTTAACCAAAATTTCTGCATCAGAATAAACTATATAAAGTTTTATTTCTTTTGAAAGGGTGAAATATCATGATGAAAGACCTGCCACTTGTCACCATTAAAACCCATCGCATAAGAAAAGAGAGGATGGATGTAGAATATCCTGTGGTGGAAGGATTATTAAATAAGGATGCAGAGCAGTATATAAATTCAGTTATAAAAAGCATAGTTTATACCCTAATAGAACAAACCGATTACAATGAAAATCCCATCACTGAGGTTACAGGAAGGTATTATATAAGGACAAATGAGAGGGGGATTTTAAGTATCTCCATTGAAATTTACTGGTTTTCTGGTGGTGCTCATGGCATGACAGTTTTAAAATCGGTGACATTTGATGTAGCTACAGGCAGGATATACCGACTACAGGATTTATTCAAAGAAAATGCGGACTATGTGAAACGGTTGTCTGAAATAATAAAAAGACAGATACGGGAGAGAGATATACCTGTCATAGTTGATTTTACCAGTATAAAGCCGGACCAGGACTTTTATATTGAAAACGGAACTTTAGTGATATATTTTCAGTTATATGAACTGGCACCTTATGCGTACGGTTTTCCAACTTTTAGGATTCCCAATGATGAAATAGAAGACATAATAAGAAAAAAAGTGAATAATTAGGGACTGTCCCCAATTATTCACTTAAAGGTTTAAATAAATCTAATGTATTTTGGAAGGCCATTTTCATATGGAACATCTACATTACCCTGGATTAGAGGCAGCATATATTCAATGGCATCTTTAGTTACCCATCTGTTTTCTACGTCTATCCATTCTTTAGGGAAGGGTTTGGTGTAGTTTGCAACTTTTGACAGTGGAACTGTTCCTGGCTCAAAGCCTTTTTCAGTTTTCTCTATGGAAATCATCACATCACTAACGCCGCTTAATATTTTTTCTACGCCAACTTTTCCAACCATGGCAGCTACCTGATTGTCTGTCAAAGAAGCAATATGGGCAGCACACCTTTGAATAATGGAAAATTCAACAGTCCTTACCCGTTTAGCAATGCTCTGCTTTACAAACCTTCAGAGGCCGCAATAAACACCCTGCCTCTCTTGTCAAAAACTTTTTTAACATCATTTAAAAAACTTTCCTCATCAAAGGGCACTTCAGGCAAATATATCAAGTGTGGTGCATCCACATATTCATCCCTGGCCAAAGCACTGGCTGCAGCTAAAAATCCACTGTCTCTTCCCATTATTTCCACAATGGTAATATTTTCTCTGTCATAAACATCCGCATCCAAAGCCATTTCTCGAACACTGGTAGCTACAAACTTGGCTGCGCTACCATATCCCGGACAAAAGTGTGTGTTTGTCAGGTCATTGTCGATAGTCTTTGGAATACCTATGACTTTAATGTCTTTTCCTTTGCTTATGACATATTCGGAAAACCTGTGGGCAGTATCCATAGAGTCATTACCGCCGATATAAAGGAAGTATCCTATCTGGTATTTGTCGAAAATCTCACATATCTTTTCAAAATCCTCATCCTTAAGTTTATATCTGCAGGAGCCAAAGGCGGCTGATGGTGAATATCGCAAAATGTTTAATTTCTCGTCACTTAAGTTGGTTACGTCAATTAAATTATCATTTAATATTCCTACTACACCGTGTTTAGCCGCAAATACTTTAATTCCGTGTTTCTTAGCTTCACTTATAATTCCATAGCAACTGGCGTTGATAACCGAAGTAGGCCCACCTGATTGGGCAAAGACTAAATTCTTTTTCAAAAACCCCACTCCCTCTTACTTTACTTGTTTTTAAAATATATAATAATAATTGTAGTCGTCTGTATATATAAAAGTGCACTGTTCTATTATAGCATGGGATAATCAATGAGACAAGCTAAAGCAGGTTATGCTATATGAAGGAAAGGAATAAAATTCATATTGCGTTGACTTGTTCTGAAAATCGTGATATATTGAATTAGACAACCCAATACAAATTTTTCTTATGTCCACTAGGGGAGCGAGAATGCTGAGAAAGTGAGTTAATCTCACTGACCCTTGAACCTGCTCTAGGTAATTCTAGCGTAGGGAAGTGGTTTGTACATGTATTTGTAGCAAAGCCGTTAACCTTGTGGTTAACGGCTTTTTTGCCATCGACTCTCCGGACATATTAAATCTCAAAGGGGAGAGGAGGTGAGCCTGGATGAGCAACATAACTCTTGCAACACTTGGGGTTGTCCTTGCTGCTGTGCTTTTCATTATAGGCTCCCGGGCTAAACTTAAGACAAAGACTTTGGTATATGGAGGTCTTTGTGTGGCCATTGCCTTTGTGCTTTCTTATATTAGGCTATACCGCTGGCCACAAGGAGGGTCAATAACCCCAGCTAGCGCTTTGCCTATTTTCGTCTACGCTTACATTTTCGGCCCGGCGGCAGGTATTGCTGCAGGAACTGCTTATGGCCTTTTGCAGCTGATTCAAGACCCATACATTCTACATCCCTTTCAAGTATTTTTAGACTATATTTCGGCTTTTGCTGCTTGGGGCCTTGCAGGTTTTTTCCGCAGGAACATCAGCTTAGGAATCCTTTTGGGCGGTGCCGGCCAGATATTTTCCAGTTTTCTTTCAGGTGTCATATTTTTCGCATCATATGCACCTGAGGGCATGAGCCCTATAATATATTCCCTAGCAGTAAATGTAACTGTACTTGGCACCAACATACTAATTTGCTTTTTAATTTCAATATTACCTCAAGTTCGCAGGTTAATTGAGCATTTAAAAGCTAAAGCTTTACAAAATGATTACTAAAAAACAGGAGCCGCTGGACTGGGCTCCTGTTTTTATCTTTACACTCTATTATTGTCTATTAATCTATATCGATAATTCTTCCACGAGGTTTTGACGGTTCAATCTTTGGCAGAACCACTTTTAAAACACCGTTGTTAAAGCTGGCTTTAATTTCATCTTCTTTTACATTGCTGGGAATAGCGATGGAGCGAGAATAGTTTCCACGTCTACGTTCACGTTGAATGAAGCTTTCTCCCTTTTCCTCCATGACTTCATCATATTTTGCAGAAATTGTCAACATATTGTCTTCATATCTAATTTCTATGTTTTCTTTGTTGTATCCTGGCAGGTCTGCTTCCACTATAAATTCATTTTCTGTTTCTCGCAAATCAGCTTTGACGGGACTCAGATTAAACATGTCAAAGAAATCGTCAGTGTCAAAAGCCAAGTCGAAGAAAGCAGGCAAAAGCCCCCTTCGTCTTCGAGGGATTAAACCTCTGTCGCGCATAAAATTCCCTCCTTTTACAAATATTACTATTTGTAACTATATTATAACAGAAAGGTCAGGGAAGGTCAAGAAAATTTCGCTGGTAGTTTTTAGATTAAGAGGTTTTTCACAAGGAATTATAGAATATATTCCTTAAATTATTGTTTACTGTTTTTTGATTATGATTCATATAGTTTTAGTGAGGTTGTCATGGAAATCGGTGTAGACATAATTGAAATTAGCCGCATAAAAAAAGCCTGCAGCAGAAAAAACTTTTTAAACAGGTTTTTTACTTTAAGAGAGCTGGAAGGCATAAAAGGCAAAAAGAGTTTCTATGAACACGTGGCAGGGAAATATGCTGCAAAAGAAGCAGTGGTAAAAGCCATGGGCACAGGCTTTCGGAATATGAAGTGGAAAGACATAGAGATATTAAACCAGGAGTCTGGAAAACCGGTAGTGGTTTTTTCCGGTAATGCAAAAAAAATCTTTGAACTGAAAAATTTCAGCAGAATCCTTGTGAGTATTTCCCACTGCGAGGAATATGCCATAGCTTTTGCTGTAGCACTGGGAGGTGCAGCAGATGAAAGTGGTCAGCCCTTCGACTATGAGGCAGATGGATAAAATAGCCATTGAAGAGTTTAAGATTCCCGGAGTTATCTTAATGGAAAATGCCGGCATTAAGGTAGCTCAGGCAGTAAAAAATATGTGGAAGGCTGCAAAAAACGGTGTTTCTAGAAAAGTTGTATTTTTTTGCGGCAAAGGCAACAATGGCGGCGATGGATTTGTGGCTGCCCGACATCTTGTCAACATGGGCTTTGAAGCATCAGTCTTTATAATAGCAGATCCTGATAGTATAACTGGTGATGCAGCTATAAATCTTGAGATTATAAAAAATTTAGACATAGCAATAAAGGTGATTAAAGAAGAAGCCGATCTAGGTGAAGCTAAAGACTTAGCAAAAGGAGCCTTTGTTTTAGTGGATGCCATTTTTGGCACAGGGCTAAAGGGTCAAGTGCGAGGTATTGCCAAATCTGTCATTGAAATTATAAACCAGCTGGAAATCCCCGTAATATCAGTAGATATACCATCAGGCATCTGTGGCAGTACGGGCAAAGTATTGGGAGCAGCGGTAAAAGCTCATCAGACAGTGACTTTGGCCCTTCCCAAAACAGGTTTGCTGCTTTATCCTGGAGCAGAGTATGTGGGAGAGCTGATTACTGCTGATATCAGCATGCCCACAAAATTAGTGAAGTCAATTGATGCAGAGGCAGAGCTTTTAGATGCAGAGTGGGTGAGGCAATGTTTTAAGGCATTTCCTGCTGATGCCCACAAAGGTACCTTTGGCAGGGTTTTCATCATTGCAGGCTCTGTGGGCATGACTGGAGCAGCTGCCCTGGCGGCAACTGCAGCAGTGAGAAGCGGTGCAGGCCTTGTGACAATAGGTATTCCTGAGGGCCTAAATGACATACTAGAAGTTAAAGTAACTGAAGCCATGACATTGCCCCTTCCTGAAACTCCAAGTGGCAGTTTAGGGAAAAGGGCCAAAGAGAAATCTTTAGATTTTGCAGGCAAATGTGATGCAGTTGTTTTAGGTCCAGGCCTTTCCACAAACCCTGAGACTGTGGAGTTTGTAAGAGGATTTATTGCAGAATGCAGTGTGCCCATGATAGTAGATGCAGATGGCCTAAATGCCCTGGCAGAATATCCAGATATTTTTAAAGAGGCTAAGGCTCCAATAGTTATTACTCCCCACCCCGGTGAGATGGCAAGACTTTTGTCCACATCTGTTTCTGATGTTCAAGAAGATAGGATATGGGCAGTTAAATCCCACAGGTAATGCAGGCATGGCAACAGGGGGCAGCGGTGACGTGCTAGCAGGCATGATTGGTGCCTTCTTAGCCCGGGGCATGAAGCCTTATGAAGCTGCAGCAGCAGGGATATACTTACACGGCTTAGCCGGAGATTTGGCTGCAAAGAAACAGGGGCAAATTTGTCTTGCGGCTGCAGATATCATTGATTTTCTGCCTAAAGCTTTTAAAAAAATGAAGGTGTATGATGATGACGAATCTTGCTGATATTCGACCTACTTGGGCTGAAATCAATTTAGATAATCTAAAACACAACATAATGGAGCTGAGGAAAACTATTTCTCCAGCCACCAAATTATGTGCCGT
>JAMNZY010000007.1 GCA_023622055.1 Bacillota bacterium | reverse complement strand
AGGAAATCAGCGTACCCAAGAGTGCCTTGATAACTCCCCTGGCACAAGATTTAATTAGAGATTTTGGCCTTAAAATTATTAGGGAGTAGGGATGTAAATGCTTTTAGCAAAAGTAGTGGGGACAGTAGTTGCCACGAAAAAAAATGAGACTTTGGTGGGCTCTAAACTTCTCATAGTGAAACCTTTAAGAAAAGGCCTTGATGAGACAAAAGAAAGCGACGAGATAATGGTAGGTGAGCTGGTCTTGTTGGTGGCTGGGACTACTGCCAGCCGCATTATGTCAAATGATAAGGCCCCCGTTGATGCGGCAGTAATCGGAATCGTAGACGATATAGAAATGAGCGGGGGGTATTGACCTTGGCCCTATATACAAAAAGGGGAGATTTTGGCGAGACCAGCCTTTTTGATGGGAAGAGATTGCATAAGAGCGACCTAAGGGTAGAAGCTTACGGCACAGTAGATGAACTGGTAGCAGCCATTGCTCTGGCCAGGTCCTTTAATTTTGGAAAGGATATATCGGATATATTGAGGAAAGTTGAAGAAGAACTGTTTCTTTTGGCTGCAGAGCTGGCCACCAGCAATATTGATAAGTTAAAAAATAAGATTGGTCAGGAACACATAAATTGGCTGGAGACAAAAATTGATGAGATAATGGCTAAAACCTTTTTGAAAAACGACTTTATAGTGCCAGGTCCATACAAATCTTCAGCTTCAATTCACATGGCAAGGACCATTGCCAGAAGGGCAGAGCGGCAAGTGGTGAAATTGGATTTGGAGACACCCATGCGAAAAGAAGTGCTGATATATTTAAACCGTTTATCTGATTTGCTTTTTGCCATGTCAAAATTGCAAGAGGAAGAGGAGACGGTCAAAGATGCCATGGAAAGGGTAAAGACAAATTTTACCAAAAAAGCTGGGGACCTCCAAAACATAACACTGGATGTGGCCAAAGCCATGATAAAGGCAGCTGAGGCCAAAGCTGTGGAGATAGGCGTGCCAATGGTGATTTCCGTTGTAGACAAAGGCGGTTACTTAGTAGCCCTTCACAAAATGGACGGAGCTATTTTTGCCAGTATAGAAATATCCATTAACAAAGCTTATACCAGTGCGGCCTTTAAAATGCCTACCTCAGCTTTAAACCCACTGGCAAATCCCCAAGGAGAGCTTTTTGGAATAAATACACAAAGCAGTGGCAGGTATGTGACTTTCGGCGGAGGTTTTCCCATTTTTTGCGGCGATGAAGTTATTGGTGCTATAGGAGTGAGCGGAGGGACTGTTGAAGAAGATGAAATAGTTGCAAAGGCGGGTTTGAAAATAATAACCGAAGGGAGTTGAATTTTAAAATATGATTCAGGAAGAACTTATTTCTATTATTAAAGATAAAATCATAAGGGAGCTGTCAAAGGATACAGATTCTGATAAGTCGGAGCTGGGGATATTTGATACTGTTGATGAGGCAGTTGCTGCTGCAAAAGAAGCTCAAAAGAAGTTAAACCTGCTGGATTTGGAAAAAAGGGAAATTATCATATCTGCTATTAGAGAAGTAAGCATTAACAATGCAAATTATCTGGCAGCCCTTTGTGTGGAAGAATCCCAGATGGGAAGGGTAGATGATAAAATAGCAAAAATTATCCTGGCAGCTAAGAAAACTCCCGGCACAGAGGATTTGATCCCTTGGGCAAAATCCGGTGACCATGGTCTCACCCTGGTGGAAAGAGGTCCCTTTGGTGTGATAGCATCAATAACTCCTGTTACAAATCCTGTGTCAACAATTGTAAACAACGGCATAGGTATGATTGCAGGAGGCAATACGGTTGTGGTAAACCCCCATCCACGAGCTATTAAAGTAAGTATAGAGACAATAAAGCTCATCAATGATGCCATAGCTAAAGCCGGTGGCCCCAGACATCTGATTTGCACCGTTAAAGAGCCAACTATAGAGACAAGTCAGCAGATGATGCAGCATCCTGATATTAGAATGATAGTGGCAACAGGAGGACCAGGTGTAGTTAAAGCTGCCCTTTCCTCAGGGAAAAAAGCCATAGGCGCTGGAGCAGGCAATCCGCCGGTGGTGGTAGACGAGACTGCAGATATAGCAAAGGCCGCCCATGATATAGTCTTAGGTGCCAGTTTTGACAACAATCTCCCATGTATCGCCGAAAAAGTGGTGATAGTAGTTGAAGAGGTAGCCCAAAAGCTCATGGACGCCTTTAGAAATGAAAATGTATATATTTTAAACCAAGATGAAGCAAGGGCCATTACTGAAAAGATTATTGTAAATGGTGCCGTCAACAAGGACCTGGTAGGGAAAGATGCCAGTTTTATATTAAGGCAGATTAAAGTGGAGCCCATATCTGATGTGCGATTATTGATAATGCCTACAGACAAAGACCATCCCTTGGTCCATCATGAACAATTGATGCCTGTTTTGCCGGTGGTGACAGTTTCAGATGTAGACGAAGCCATCGACTTTGCAGTGAAATGTGAACAGGGCAACCGCCATACGGCAATTATGCATTCAAAAAATGTGGATAACATGACAAAATACGCCCGGGCCATTGAAACCACAGTCTTTGTGAAAAATGGTCCCTCATATGCCGGCATTGGCATGGGTGGAGAAGGGTTTACCACCTTTACAATAGCAGGCCCCACCGGAGAAGGATTGACCTCTGCCAGGACATTTACCCGTCAGCGGCGCTGCACGTTGGTAGATGGATTTAGGATCGTTTAGCAGATTTGGCAGCTGGGAGTGGTATATTTGGAAATAAAGAAAATATTGAGGGAAAAAGGTGTGGTTGGAGCCGGTGGTGCAGGATTTCCCACCTATGCTAAGCTAAAACAGGGAGGTATAGATTACTACATAGCAAATGGGGCAGAATGTGAGCCGCTATTGGATGTGAGCAAAGGCATAATGGCTAGGTTCCCTGATAGAGTAGTAAAAGCTATTAAGACCTTAAAAGATTTTACAGGTGCCAAAAGGGCTGTTATTGCTTTAAAGGGAAAATATAAGCATGCAATAAAGGCACTGAATGAAGAGCTATCAAAGACAGGGTTTGATATAGAGCTTTTTCAAATGGGAGATTTCTTCCCGGCAGGAGATGAACAGGTGATGGTCTTTGAAGTCACCGGTAAAGTGGTGCCTGAAGGGGGAATCCCTATTGCAATAGGAGCGGTAGTAAACAACATTGAAACCCTATACAATGTTTATGGGGCCATTGAGGAAGATACCCCTGTCATTCGGAAATTTATCACTGTTGGGGGACATGTGAAAAATCCCATTACCCTGAAAGTGCCTGTAGGCACAACAATAGGCTGGCTACTTGACTTTCTCGGCGTTGATTACAAAGACAAGGTTATCATTGACGGGGGCCCCATGATGGGAAATATTGTAGATCCCAGCTCACCTATAACCAAGGTGACAGGCGGGCTTTTGATTTTTCCCAAAGGGCATCCGGCAGTAACTGTTAAGGAGTCGGATATTAGCCGCATATTGAAATTGGCGAAAATTGCCTGTATTCAGTGCAGGTATTGCACCCTCCAGTGTCCCCGCTATCTGTTGGGGCATGACCTGGAGCCCAGCAAAATTATGCTTTCTGTGGGCTTTAAGTTGACAGACGGCTACATAAAACAGGCGATGCTCTGCTGTGAGTGTGGAGTGTGTGAAGCGTATTCATGTCCTCAGCAATTATCCCCAAGGCGGGTTAATGTTATTTTAAAAAGGGAGTTGGCTAAAGCAGGTTTTAGATATACCACAGATAAAATTGACATTGAACCTCGAGAAGAAAGACAGTGGCGTAAAATTCCCACCAGTCGATTAAAACTTCGACTGCAGCTTATGGAATTTGACAGACCAGCCCATTTAGTTGACGGAGATTTTGTAGTGCCGCCGGAAGTACATATTCCCATGAAGCAGCATATTGGTGCACCGGCAGTTCCCGTAGTGGCAGTAGGTGAAAAAGTTACAAAAGGTCAAGTTATAGGGCGAGTGCCTGAAGACAAAGTGGGCTGTCATGTTCATGCGAGTATTGATGGGACGGTAGTACAATGTGATGAACATAAAATTGTCATCCGGGGGGAGGATGCCAAATGGTAAAAGCAATAGGACTCATAGAGACCATCAGCATAGCAGCAGGTATTGAAACAGCTGATGCAATGATAAAAATTGCACCGGTGAAACTTTTTATAGCCAGGCCTATTTGCCCCGGTAAATTCCTAATTCTTGTAGGTGGAGAGGTGGGGGCCGTTAAAAATTCCCTGAAAGAAGGCTGCCGGAAAGCAGAGGAATACCTGGCGGATTCCGTGTTGATTCCCCGGGTTCACGAAGATGTATTTCCTGCCTTAGAAGGAGGCACTGTACTTGATAATTTAGACTCTCTCAATGCTCTAGGAGTCTTAGAGACCTTCTCTGTCACTGCCTGCATCCTTGCTGCCGATGCTGCAGCAAAAGCGGGAAATATAAAACT
>JAMNZY010000104.1 GCA_023622055.1 Bacillota bacterium | reverse complement strand
ATACAATCATCTACGACTAACAGAGAGTAATGGATTGGTGCAACAAACATGACATCGAATGCTTCATCCTCTATAAAGGGAATATGACTTTTCAAGGTGCGTAAAACAGGGGAAAGCTAAAAAGTACAGATAAATGGGTCACTATTATGCTGCAAAGGATGTCAAGTGAATTTTACACATGAATGCAAAAAGGTAAATTTAAATCATTGGAAAGAGAAGGGAGGATAAAAACAAATTCATAAGGAATCAACTATAACGACTTATGTAATTTTAACATAGAAAAGAATAATTTGTGGGGGTTATTCCAGTGAAGGTCAAAGATATCCTGTCTTTTGGTGGATTAAGAGATGGGAAAGTTGTGGCTGGCAAGGATGGTCTTAACAATGAAGTTAGAAGCGTAACAGTCCTAGAAGTTGCTGAAGAGATTGTTAGGAATTGGGTCCTTGAATACCAATTATGCATAACGTCGTTTTATGCGATAGTTAACAATGTGGAAATGCAGAAGAAGATTATATTGGCATTACATGAAAGCAACGCATCTGGCTTAGTAATATGTCATATTGACATATTTTTAAAGAACGTTGATCCTGAAATTATTAAATTATGTGATAAGTTAAATTTTCCGTTGATTATTGCCAATAGCAATACATCGTACATTGAAATATTAAATCCAATTATAGTTAAACTTACAGGATATTCAAATCTTGAGTATGATTCTATACTTAAATTACAAAATAACTTAATTGAACATATTGCTACTAAAAATGATATAGAGTATATATTTAAGACAATGTCAGAAGAATACGGAGATAAGATTTTCTTTTTAGATATTAATAATGTTATCGTGTATCCTAAATATAGTAAAGAAAATGAAATGATCATTAACTTATTAAAAGACAATATAATGTGTATTAAAGAAGAATGTGATAAATTAGGTTATTGTATGATGAATAATTACATAATATATCCAATAATATGTAAGAAAATGTTTTTTGGGACTATAGTTTGTATGCGTAAAAATAATATAACTATTGATAACAACTTACATATAATAAAAAGCATGGCAAACTTATGTACCTTATTATATTCTAAAAAAGCTAGAGTAGAAGAAATGGAAATTGCAAGAAAAGAAGAATATATAAGCGATTTACTCATATGGAATTTTAGAAGTGATAAAGCAGCAATCATTAGAGGTAAAAATGTAGGATGGGATATAATAAATAAAGTTAAAATGGTTATTATTAATTTTAATGACATACAAAAGACAGTTGTATCAACTGGCAATCGAGCAATTACGGAATTACTAAAATATATTAGTACTATTCTCTATGACAAAATTAAATATTATGTAATTAATGATAATTCAAGTAATATTATTGGACTTCGTAGCGATATGTGTATAATTTTATTACATAATTGTGATCATAATAATGATATTAATAAAAGAGCTAAAACACTAGCTAATAATATATTGAAATATTGTATTGATAGTCACAGTATTTCTGTATCAATTGGAATAAGTGGAAATATTGATCACTATAAAGATATACCTAAAGCTTATACTCAAGCATTAGATGCTGCTGTTATGGGAAGGTACTTTTTGGGGGAAAATAGGGTAATGTGTTATGATGATATTCCATCTTGTAGTATTTTTAGATTAATCGATAGTAATATATTTTACGCAATTTCTAACAATATACGCAGTATATTAGACCAAAATGCCAATGATAATTTATATGAAACTCTTAAAGTACTAATATCTAATAATATGAATACAAAAAAAGCCGCAGAAAGATTACATATTCACTACAATACTGTTAATTACAGAAAAAATAAAATTGTTGAAATATTAGGATACAAACCCTGGGACATGCCGTACTTAGTAAACGCTATTATCGCAATAACTGCTGATATATTAAGAGAGTCTTCTGAAAATGAAACACCCCATCTAAGTTCTTATACTATCTGAACTTTCACTTTTACGTTAAAGCATATTATCCATTGATCGTTTTATGACTATTTGTTATCGTTTTTTTTTGCTTCCTTAAAGTTGCCATAGATGCATTCTTCCTTGATTGTCCTCATGGCCCCTTCAGTATCGGCGTTACCCTTGGGATTGTCGTAGGATGTAAATATCTGGTCTATGCATAAAATCTTCATGTCATTTATGAAGCTGCACGAAGTAGGTTGAGAGGCGTTGTCGATCCGCGAGTTTAAGGCCACTACCTCGTACCCCATCGGTGAATTCGTCGTTAAATGCCATATCCAATGCTTTCTTCCATTCGGCAGACCTACCTCTTAAAGACAGGTCCCATCCTACGATCTTCTTAGTAAACCAGTCGAGCACTACAACCAAATACGCCCATCCAACTGAATTTATCATGAACTTGGTCAGGCTGCCCCAATACTCTTTAGGACGCTTTGCCTTAGGTTTAGGGTGCAATGGCCTTTTTGCTCTTTTCTTCGTTTCTTTATAGACCGTAAGGCTATACTTTTTCATGAGCATATATACCTTCTTGTGATTTACCTTTATGCCCCTACGGTGCCTTAAGTATGCCTAACCCGCCTGTATCCCCAAAAGGGATGATCGCTTTTAATGGCCCTTATCTTTTGAAGCAGTTCATCGTCTCTAACACTGCTGTCGTTACCTCTGACATTTTCGTGTTCCTCTGCCCTTTCAGGCGTAGGATTGCGCTGCAGCGATGCGTAATAGCTGCTCCGTGGAACGTTTAAGGCTTCGCAGGATTCCTTTATGCTGTAGCCCATCTTTTTAAGCTTATTCACAGCTTCTACCTTGTCGTAAATAGCTCTTCCGTTTTTTTTAATATCTCGATCTGAACGGCTTGTTTCCCGATAATCTTCTGTAATCTCTCGATCTCGGCTTCAAGGGTTTTATCCTTAGAAGACTTACCGCCGTTTTCTAAGGCATTTTTGCCGCCTTCTAAAAACGCATCGCGCCACTTGTAATAGAGAGTTTGACTCAGGGCGTGTTCCTTGCATATTTCAGACACCGTTTTTTGCCCTTTGAGGCCTTCCATGACAATTGCAAACTTTTCCTCCGCTGTCCATTCCCTCTGTTTCATAGTCGCACCCCCTATTGTCCCCTCAAGAGAAAAGAGTTCTTCATCCTCTTGCTTGGGATATTATCCTCTACACTTTGAGGGTGTCCATGCTTTCAGGGGTTCAGTATAAAAGGTTGACCGAAAGACCATAAGAAAATACATACGACTGGAAAACTGGAACGTGAAAGTCAAAACTAGCGGTGCTAAAAGGACGTTTCAAAAGCTGGAGCCCTTCAGGGGAGAAAACAGAGGGGCTCAAGGACATATTCGATCACATGGGTGAGGTGTCTCAATGGATATGGTTTGACAACGCCATCGCCATAGTCAAGTTCACTAAAAAAGGAGAAGGGGGTAGCGTAAATGTTCAAAGATAAGATAACCGCCTGCTGTGAGGTCTTAAAGTTGGGTCAAAGCCTAGTAGAAAACTATGACAAGTTGGAGGCAGAAAGCCACGATGAATACCTGCTCTAAGTTTTAAAGCTGGAGGTGGAAGGCAGAACAGCTAATCGTAAAGAAGGGGGACTGAAGAATGCCAGCTTTTGTGCCATGAAGACCTTTTGCCAACTCCTCGACGAAGTCAAGCTTCCCTCCGACCTTACGCCTCAGGCCCTGAAGGATTGCAGGTTTGTAGAGGAAAAGAAGAACTTGATCTCCTACGGGAATGTGGGGACAGGAAAAACGCACCTTGCTACGGCCATGGTGGTTGAAGGATGCAAGAAGGGTTTAAGCATCAAGTTCTTCTGTACTGCAGCTTTAGTGTACAGGTTGGCGGAAGCAAAGAGGGGATGCGAGGTCTCCAGGATTTCAAAGGGACTTTCCAAGCTGGACCTATTGATCTTCGACGGACAGAGTTACCGCATGAGGCAGTCGGAATGGGGTAAAAAATTCCCACCGGTACCTGGAAAAGCCTTTACAAAACTGGGGAATGTGGGATTGCTAAGAACAGCTATATTGTGTGGATAAACAATTAAGCTAAAATATTTTGTTTTCCAAAATAGTGAAATAAACCATAAGATGGTGTAATGTTACTATCGCTAAGCAGGTTATCTTTAGACAGTTCAAGTAAAAAGATTAAAAAAAGGAGGAAGTAGTAATGCCAACCATGACTTTAAAAACCAAACAGGATGTTGAGGACTTTGTTCGGGGTTGCGCTTTTTATGGCACAGGAGGTGGAGGATTGCCTAAAAAT
>JAMNZY010000217.1 GCA_023622055.1 Bacillota bacterium | reverse complement strand
TTTAACGGATTTTTCAAAATCTTGTTAAGAACCAAGATGGAAATTTACTATTCACTGGCTGCCATTATCTAACTACTTTGTCTAAAAAGCTCCTTGTCCACAAAACCTCTGACCTAATATAATTCTACACAAATCATCTGGTTCCTCTATTTTAGAGAGTCCATTATGTGTAAATGAATTAGTTGTTTTTTAAAAACAGCTTTTGTTGCAGGGAAATTCAAAAAATGTTAGAATAAACCGAAAAGGTAACGCAATTAGAGGTGCATTAAATGATAGAACTAGAGGGCACCGTCGAGAGAATCACATATTACAATGAAGAAAACGGCTTTGGAGTTGTAAAGCTTGAAGTAAAAGACGAAGATGATTTGGTTACGGCGGTGGGATATTTTCATTCCCTTGAAGCTGGAGAGGTATTAAAACTCAAGGGAAATTGGACAATGCATAAAGACTATGGTTATCAATTTAAGGTAGATTATTACGAGACTATAATGCCTGCTACGACTAGGGGAATAGAAAATTACTTAGCTTCTGGGGTAATTCGCGGTATAGGGCCTGTAACTGCAAAGAAGATTGTAGAAATGTTTGGGGATAAATCCCTGGAAGTTTTGGCCAATACACCAGAGAAACTTTTGAAGATTCCCGGCATAGGCAAGAAAAAACTGGAAACTATTGTAGAGTCCTATAGCCAGCAGCAGGAGACTCGGGAAATTATGCTGTTTCTCCAGCAATACGGCGTTGGCCCTGGCATTGCGGTAAAAATATATAAGAAATATAAAGATGAAGCTATTCAAATATTAAAAGAGAATCCCTATAGATTAGCTGATGAGGTGTACGGTATTGGCTTTAAAACGGCAGACCGAATAGCTCAAAGTATGGGAGTTGAAAGGGATTCCCTGGATCGGCTTTGTGCCGGTTTAAAATATACTTTGTATAAAGCTGCTGATGAAGGCCATGTATGTCTTCCTGTCCAGGAGTTGTTGTACAAAGCTTCACAGCTTTTAAGTGTGGAAAAAGAGCTTTTAGAACAAGGCCTTTTAGCCCTTGAGGAAAAAACTGACATAGTAGTAGAAAGAACTTGGGGCAGGGAAGATGTGTATTTGGCTGCTTTTCACTACTCGGAAAATGCCGTGGCTCGCAGGCTTTTTTTATTAGCTGCCATGGTGGATAAACCCCTGGAGATTTCTGATGAAGATATTGACAAAATTGAAAAGAACTGCAATATAAAGCTGGCAAAAGGTCAGCGGGAAGCTTTAGAAAAGGCTGCCAATCACGGTGTGCTGGTAATTACAGGGGGGCCTGGAACAGGAAAAACAACTACTATACAAAGTCTCTTGGAATTTTTTAAAAGCCATGACTTAAAAGTGGCCTTGGCTGCTCCTACAGGCAGGGCTGCCAAGCGCATGGTGGAAGCTACAGGTATGGAAGCTAAGACCATTCACAGGCTGCTGGAATACAACGCCTTTGAAGAAGGCAGTATGGCTTTTGGGAAAGACCACAACAACCCCTTAGATGAAGATGTAATTATCATTGATGAAGTGTCGATGGTGGATATCATATTGATGCACCACCTGCTATCTGCTGTGAGGCTTGGAGCCAGGTTGATTTTGGTAGGTGACAAGGATCAGCTGCCTTCTGTTGGCCCTGGCAGTGTGTTAAGGGAAATTATTGAAAGCGAGAGACTACCTGTCGTTGTCCTTGATGAGATATTCAGACAGGCCCAGGAGAGCATGATAGTAGTAAATGCTCACCGGATAAACAAAGGTTATTTTCCATACTTGAATGTGAAAGATAAAGACTTCTTTTTTGAACAAGTTCTTTTACCAGAAGACATACATAAGACAATTTTAGATCTAGTGGGAATCAGATTGCCTCAGTACCAAAATTTTGACCCTATAGATGATATACAGGTATTGACTCCAATGAAAAAGGGCTTACTTGGTGTATACAATCTAAATGAAAGTTTGCAAGCCCTCCTTAATCCTCCCAGTCCTGATAAGAAAGAACTTCACTTTCGCTCCCACATTTTTCGAGAAGGGGACAAAGTCATGCAGATTAAAAACAATTACGAAAAAGAAGTATTTAACGGTGACTTAGGCCGCATAACCAAAATTGATGACGAAGACCAAGTTATTGTGACCTTTGCCGATGCTTGGCAGGAGCGAGAAGTAATTTATCAGGCTCAGGAAATGGAGGAGTTGAGCCTTTCTTATGCAATATCGGTGCATAAAAGCCAAGGCAGTGAATTTCCCGCAGTAATTATGCCAATAACAACTCAGCACTATGTGATGCTGCAGCGAAATCTCTTGTATACTGCTGTAACAAGAGCAAAAAAATTGCTGGTGTTAGTTGGTTCAAAACAAGCTTTGACAATAGCCATACAAAACAATAAATCTTTGCATCGATACGGCCATTTAAGGGATAGGATAGTTGAGGAATTTTCCCAGGCACTAAACTTCTAGTGAATATTTGGGGACGGTTCCTTTTTATTCACCGTTGATTTTATTTAGCAAGAGGTGAAATATATGTTGCATCAGAAACTTTTAAAACTAAAAGAAAATATTAAGGCTCTAAAAAAAGTGGCAGTAGCTTTTTCCGGAGGAGTTGACAGCACATTTTTGCTAAAGGTTTGCATTGATGAATTGGGCAGTGATAATGTTTTGGCAGTAACTGCTCATTCACAAGCCATTACAAACCAAGAATTTATAGAAGCACAGACCTTGGCAAACCTTTTAAAGGCCAGACAGATAATAATACAATTAAATGAACTAGATGATCCTTTTATTACAAACAATCCACCTGAAAGATGTTACTATTGTAAAAAGCAAATATTTAACAAGTTTATTGCCACTGCAAAGGAGCAAGGTTACAATTTTGTATTGGAAGGGTCTAATTTCAGCGACAAAGATGATTTCAGACCTGGCATGAGGGCCATAAAAGAACTAGGAGTATTAAGCCCTTTAAAAGACGCTGGCTTGACTAAGGATGAAATACGACAGCTTTCAAAAGAAATGGGCCTTCCCACATGGAATAAGCCCTCGTATGCATGCCTATTTTCTAGATTTCCCTATGGAGAAAAAATCACTCCTGAAAAACTAAAAAGGGTGGCTCAAGCTGAAACTATTTTAAGGGAAAATGGCTTTGGTCAGTTTCGGGTTAGAAGCCATAGTGATTTGGCAAGAATAGAGGTTTTACCTGAAGATATAGATAAATTTTTTGACCAACCTTTTCGCAACAAAATAGTAAACGAATTTAAGAAAATTGGTTTTACGTATATTACTTTAGACTTATCAGGCTACAGGTCTGGCAGCATGAATGAGCAGCTAAAAGAGGAGGATATGGAGGCTTGGAAAAACTAAGACTATTACTTGAGAGATTAAAGGCTGGGGAAGTAACTGTCGATGATGTGTTAAAAAATCTAAAAAATTTACCCTATGAAGATTTAGGTTTTGCCCGCATTGATAACCATCGAAGTCTCAGACGGGGAGTGCCTGAAGTAATATACTGTGAAGGCAAGACATCAGCCCAGGTAGTAGAGATAACAAAACACATGCTGAAAAACGGCAGCAATGTAATGGGGACACGGGTTGATATAAGCACCTTCAACAAAGTGAAAGAAATAGCACAAGATGCAGTATACTATGAGGCTGCAAGGATCTTTGCAGTGCAGAGAGAAGAAGTGGAAAAGAACCAAGGCACAATTGCAGTGGTAACTGCCGGCACATCAGATATACCAGTGGCTGAAGAAGCTGCTGTAACGGCAGAATTATTCGGCAATCCTGTGGAGAGACTTTATGATGTGGGAGTTGCCGGAATCCATCGATTATTAATGAATATGAAAGTCCTCCAGCAAGCAAGAGTTATCATCGTCGTTGCAGGTATGGAAGGAGCTCTGGCCAGTGTGGTAGGAGGACTAGTAGATAAACCGGTGATTGCCGTTCCCACCAGTGTAGGATATGGGGCAAACTTTAACGGCCTTGCCGCACTACTTGCTATGCTAAACAGCTGCGCCGGCGGCATATCTGTAGTAAACATTGACAACGGCTTTGGCGCTGCCTATGTAGCTCACCAGATAAACCGGTTATAGCTTTTCAAAAAATATATTTATATAGAGGGAGTGAGCATCATAAAAAGTTCAACAGAAACTATTTTATACCTGGACTGCTTTTCCGGTATAAGTGGAGACATGTTTCTAGGTGCCATGCTTGATTTGGGATTAGATGAAGAAGAATTTCTAAAACAACTCCAAAAGCTTCCTTTAAAAGACTATGAAATAGAAATAAAGAAATCAAT
>JAMNZY010000112.1 GCA_023622055.1 Bacillota bacterium | reverse complement strand
TAAACAGAAAGTTTCATTACAGCCCTTATAAAGGGCAGATACAGGATGGTCATAACGGAAGTAAGCAAATATTTAAATATACCCCTTATCATATGCCAGAAAAATACCGTTCTTTCCCTTATGGGAGATGCCAATATAAAAGTTTCATCTCCCGGGCTCAATAAAATCCCCGGCTGTTTAAGTGAAGAAAAGGATTCGGCAAAAAACATCAAAAGCATTATTCCTATTATCACCAAGTTAAAAATATCCGTTTGCATAGCGCTTATTTCATTAAATGTCTTTCCCCTGTTTATTATCACTGGTATCAAGATGAATACATACCAGACAAATTGAATTAAGTATATAAGAATTCTTTTTGGGCTTCTCACTACATCCTTAACAAAATTCTTGAACCTGAGCAGGTCCAGCATAAGTAAAGCCCTTATTCCCCTCATTTCGTCACCTCCAGGAAAAGATCTTCCAATGTACCGCCAGGACCTGCTTTTTCCATAGTCTCCTCAAGGGTACCTTCATAGATAATCTTTCCTGTTTTCAGAATAACCACTCTGTCTCCAAGGTTTTCAACCGAATCCAGCATGTGCGTGCTCAACAGAACGGATTTGCCTTCTTTTTTGAGCCGGAGTATAGCATCTTTAAGTTCCCTTATGGCTTTAGGATCAAGGCCTACAAAGGGTTCGTCGAAAAGCAGTACTTCCGGTTTATGCAAAAGGCCACAGATTACCATCACTTTCTGTTGCATGCCTTTTGACAGATTCGCCCCCAGCTGATCTTTTCTGTCCAAAAGATCATAGGCTTCAAGATATTGCAATGCCTCTTGCTCCCAATTATCAAGGTTATAGGCAAGAGCGATAAATTTTATATGTTCCCACACCGTAAGCATATGATATATATCGGGAGTTTCAGGGATGTAGGCAAGTTTATATTTGGCTTTCTCGTCCTTATAGTCATAGCCGCAAATCTTTATCTCACCTTCTGTTTTTCTCAAAAGCCCCATTATGGTCTTCAAAGTGGTACTTTTCCCCGCACCATTCGGGCCAATTAGCCCAACCACTTCGCCAGGATATATTTCAAAGGAAATACCATCAACGGCTTTTACTTTGCCATAATACTTCTTCAAATTCTTAACACTGAGTATGCTGTTTATAATAAAACCCCCTTTTTATATTATGCTGTATCTTGACATAACCTGGATATCTTTACTGACGGCCAGAGCTCTGTCAGCCACCCGGTATTGCCGGATATCTTCCATTCCCTGTAAACCTTTTCCCTGTGAGCCGTTAAAACACCGCCAAACTGGCCGTTAACACAGAACTTGAACGCTCACCGCCAGCTTCCCATGGTAAGCTGTAGTTTGAAGTCATAGCTTTGTTTTCAGCTTGGCTATACCGAATTTCTACACCTCTTCCTGGCTTATTTGCCTTTATTTAACCGTTCTTGTCGCATAAAATGTCGGGACGTTATATTCATGAAGCCTTCCCGTGCTATTTTTATCCTGGTATATACATAAAATGGGTATTTTTTTGTTCATGGGATGCCTCAGTATAAAAATCAATGATTTGTGATTGCAAGCAGATAATATTTGTTCAGCTATATTATTATAAAACATTCAATGTAAATATTTCCATTAACAATAGGTATTTTTTATACAAAAACCGAGTTATATAAAGAAAATACAGCATAACCGATCTGTAAAAAGCAAAAGCCTATAATCATTGTGTAATTTATATATATGTTGACAGACCAAATTTTCTAATTCAGTATAATATAAGATTCTACAGAAGTTATATAGAGACAAGTTGACTTTTGGGAGGTTCTCAAAAATTATTTTATCACATGATGGATGAGATTCATACGCCTTGATTATTAGTAACTTTAACCTATATTGATCCATATTTGCACTTTCTTATTCCTTTACCAAACCTATTTTATTTTATTTATTAGCTGTTCAATAACATTTAATATAAAGTTGGCAAGCTTATCTTCACCTTTTATTGTTGAATTGTTTTTTTCATATATGTTTATCACATCTAACGGAAGAAAAACTGTCGTTCTGAAGCCAAATGAAACATGAGTATAGCTTCTGTTTGAGTTTTCATATTTGCTTTTAAAACTTGACTCAAATCTGTCCATATCAACCAATCCTTTGTACTTGCCATTCAATATGGACTTAAATTGAGGCCAATCAGGCCTTTTCCATTCTTTTGTGATATCATTATATAAATCCATACACTTTTCCTTACTTACCCCGTAATTCTTTTGAAAATACTCTTTATCAAAATCCTCGGCAATAATTGTTGATTGAAAATGAGCCAGTCGCAGGTAAGGATTTACCTGTAAAGCAAGCCTATGCCCATCAACAGTCAATGATTTATCATAAACCCAGGACAAATCGTTAGTTGTTTTATTAAATAAGCAATAGCTTTGCCATTTTGTATCCCCACACCAAATCGTGAGCATCAATCTCTTTTTTTCATAATCCATACTGAGCTGGGCTTCTGTGCAAAAGTCATATTCCAATGGAATAATATACCTTCCTGAATATTTCTCAGCATCACTTTCATTTTCACAGCAATTCTTTATAAGGCTTATGATTCGTTTTTCTATGGCTGACTCATATTCGCGATCGATTATAATGTCAGTCAGTAATGATACTGGGAACCACTGAGGATAATGATTCTCTAAGAATTTTAGGTAATGCCCTAAGATACTGTTCTCATTACTTCCAGTTATACTATAAACATCCTGCAGAATTGAAATGATTTCCTCCCATGTACCATCCAGTAATACCATATCCGGAAGGGTTCCGCCCTGTTCAACAACCATAGTAGCAATACCCTTTACTTGCTGCTTTAGTTGAAGTCTGGCATCATTTGCATTCCTTTTAACCTCGATAATAACAATAGTATCCTTACAAAAAATTGCTATATCTGTTACCAAACCAGATTTGTCATTATATTTGTTCTCAATCATATTAATGGGAGACGATGTAGTCAAGGCTAACCCTACTATAATTTGAGGATTTGGATAGCTTTGGACGATCTTCGTTATCTGCTGCTGAATTCCTATATCCTTATCGCTTGGCTTCTGGGGTTTTGGAACAACGCATGACGGTTCTTTATCAGCACATTTTTCATTTATATAATCAATAAACCTATCCAGCAATAGACTGTCTTGATCCAATAAAATTGCCAGCCCTCTGGATACATTATTTTCTATTGGTAACGATCCTTTCTGTGTATAATGCTCGAATATGTTAAGATGTCTATTATTCTTAAACATAAAACTCAACTCCTTAACTTCAATTTTAGAATATCTCAGTATGGCAACCCTTCGTCTGTTTCCTTTTTACTTTTCATAAAACTAATTCTCTCAATTCAATGACAAAACATGCTCCCACTGTACATCCTCTATCATCCCTAAAACCCTTTGCGGCCCGCCTATAATAATCCTATCCTGTATATTCTTACTCAAATAAGAAAACAACGAGCATTTTCCATGGTAATCTCGCAAGTACCTTGGTGCTTCAATCTTTGTGTTATTTAGTTCGCGCAACAATACTTCATCCTCACGCCGTAAAAACCTGGCATCACTTACAGCACAAACAGGAATATCCAATTTTTCACCCAATTCGATAATAGTTTCCACAACCTCTCTGCTGAATACCGGCATAGCCTCCAGATAATCAAACTTTTTTGCAAGAGATATAAGCTCTTCCCATACCTCACCTCGTTCTATAGCCTGCACCAACTCCCCATGCTCATCACCGCTGCCCATTAGCAAGCCCTTTCTTTGGGCAAGTAAATCTCTTTAATGATATCATCTGCACCATTCAAACCAGCCGCTAAACGATACAGGCATTTTAGACCATCCTGATCCTTTGCCAGTAGTGTAATACGCCCTTTTTCCGTACTGGTCTCCATACCGAAGATTATTTTGATATTATTCATCCACAAAAAGCAGCTTGCTTCAGGAAATGCCTCCACCGTATTATAATCGGTAATAGCAACCGCTTTTGCATCCACTTCGGACAACCAGCTTGCCAGCACTTTAGGCTGGATTACCGAGCCTTTCTTTGAATATATGGTGTGAACATGAAGTTCAATATAATCATCTCGCATTGTCCATCCGTCTGTATATACTTCTGTCCCCTTCCTTCTAAGTACATGAATCGGAGTATAATCCTCTATTTTTTCATTTCCAGCAATCCACAATTCTTTCAGATTAGAAAGCTCTGTGAGGTATGAGATATCCCGGACTGAACTCTCAAACAGGCTTACCAATTCGATGCTCGGATGATTAGCTAAAAATGATATGTCGCTGCATTTTTTGCCTCCGAGATACACTTGTCCTAATTTCTGAGCTTTTATTATTTGTTCAGGAGTGATAGAAACATTGAACAGTCCAATTTTCTTTAAACTGGGAAGGCATTTTAAATCACTTAAATCACAGTATTCCCAACTTATAGGGTTACTTGAAATATCCAGCTCGATTATGTTTTCCAATTCTTTAAGAGGTAAAAGATCCTGGATCTGATTCCCCCATACCTCAACCACTTCCAGATTGGTTAACCCTTTTAAAGGCCGTATATCTTCGACTCTATTAATTGCTATATTTATTAGACGAAGGTTTGATATGTTTTGAACAAATTCAATATTGTCCAGATTACAAGCTTGCAAAACTAAATATTCCAGCTTTGTTAGATTCTTAAGAAAATGTAAATCGGATAAATTTCTGTGCTTTATTTCCAGTTTTGTTAAATTCCTCAATCGTGATACAAGAGCAATATCACAGCATTGATCCATGCATAAGCTGGTAAGTTGCTCCATCTCCCATATGGCCGACAGATCATTTATTCTGTTATCAAAAAGTACAAGTTCTGTCAAATGCTTAAGCATTTTTAACTCATTAAGATTGTCCAACTCTGCACAATAAATATGAAGCGACTTAAGATTTTTGAAATACACCAGATCTATCAAAGATCCCGGAGCTGTAATGCTTAATTCCGTCATAGTTAATGGGTCAATGAATTGCTCTCCTTTTTCCAAACAGAGCTCTTCCATGGATTCTCTGAAAGCCGAATCAGAAAAATAATCATAATTAAACATAGCAGGCTCCTATTTTTCTATCATTTTTTGTTGGCTTAACATCAAAGGAACTATGTACCCTATCGAATTGTCTATAATGGACTTAACAAATCTTGTTTGATACCCCCTGACTTGATTCTTTTTCTGTTTTTTCTTTCTTTTTTAGATTATATTACAGTATCTATACACGTAAAGGATAATAATCAAGTCCATTTTTAAACTTTTTCAATTTTATTAATAGTGAACAATCCATTCTATGCCCTACTTTTTAAATAAATAGACTGATAGACTAATCTGTAGGATCAGTAAACTTCAACTTAAAGTTCCACCCTTCAAATGTCATTACCATTTCGCCAAATTCCTCCAGGCTGTATTCCTTCCCATCTATTATAAATTTTGGTATTCTATCATAATTTTCATCCCATCCAATACGTCCCTCAACAGTCTCTCCTTTAAATGACACAATTTCCTGCCCGAAAACAACTTCTCTTTTTATAAACTTTCGTGATAATCCTTTTCTTATCTTTTTATAAAGCCTTTTTATAGCATCATTTGGGTCTTCTTCCAAACCCTGATGTACAGCAAATGAGTAGCCTATTTTGTTTGTATCTATAAATTCTGCTGCCTCCCAATGAATACCTATCGGTTCAATTCTCTTTCCTATTTTAAAGCAATGCTCAATTCCATCACAGTCTGTAAAGGTTACTTCTTTTTCATAATCCCTAAAATTTTCTATTCCAAACATGTCAGCCACAAATTTGTTATAGCAATCTCGACATATGGTATGAGATGGGTCATCTTCTGCGAAGCTCATTATTATCATACCAAACTCGTCAAAGTCTCCTCCGCACCATTCGCACTTATCCATGTATAATCTCTCCTTCAAAATATAAAAATACGAAATGATTCAATTATACGCCGGCGGTGATCCTACGTGTATCGTATAAACAAATCCTCTTCGTTCCTTTTCTACATCTGCTAATCCTAAGGCGCACAACACCACCAGGATATCCTGGACCTCATATCTTCTTTTATAGCCATAGGTACGAAGACTTAATCCTGTGACCGAACCTTCTTCAATTGCATCAAGAACATCATTGACGGTGACAGGCTTGCCTTTTAAAGCTTTGTATAACGCCAATACATTGTCATGATAAACATTATTTTCATACGTTTGCCTGGGACTGATTCCCCTTATAATGTATAATTTAGGTACATCTGATTTATAAACTCTATACTCGTTACGAAGTTTAACCGTTCCTAAATAATCTCTCGGCATATCCCTCACTCCTTTTCACTTGTATTACTTATCAATAGAGCTCTGTTGATATTGGCATCGAGATATCGTGTTAACAGAAGCATGGAAAAGTGATACAAAAAATTAGAATATTTTTGAAACGAGGAGCAGAAATTTTTATCTATATTTCTGTATTTGCTTTGATCGTATCAATTAATAGTTAGCAAGCAATTCTTTGACAAGATCCACATATTCCTCACGGATTCTATAGTTATCCTTCTCCCATGGATGATTTGGATACTCATAAGCAATAATCTGCCTTAAGAAATCATTTTTGTCCAATCCTAATTGATTCGATATTAATGATACAAAATATCCCTTATTCTTTTCCGCATTTGGTTCTTTATAATCCACAAACGCTTGTTTTAACGCTTCTCTTGTAACAATTCCTTTTTTCAGACATTCAGGCAAAAGAACGTTTTTTATTCTCTTCGCTGTCTTTAAATCTTGTGCAAAGTAGTTCTTTAGCAATTCCTTCAATTCATCACGAGTATAATTACCAGGTTCATCAGACATGGGAATTCTATATTTTTTCTGCACTCGTTTCTTTTCTACTTCTTCCGGTATAGTTGTAGTCCTGCTTAATATCTCTGCGCCTGATTGCGTTTTTACATAATTCAATATTACGGCATTAATGCTAACACCAAAATTATTGGAAAGCCATTCAATCATTCTGTTTAGAGAATCCTCTATCTGAAATCCCACTATAATAATCCTTTGACTTTGATTAATATTTAAACTTTCCAAAGTTGTTTCCTCAAAAACATCAGATAGGTATTCTTCTAAATTTTTGCCTATTTTTTCGCTTATTTTATCAATATCCCATTGAGCAACAGCAGCAGCATAATCGATTGCTTGCGCTAAAACCTCTCTGGGCAGCTTATCCCTTTTTAACTCAATAATAACCATGTTACCGTTTCTATCAATTCCCAATAAATCAAGCGGCCCGGAGCTAGTATTTATTTGCCTTCCGATTACAGTAATATCTTCTCCCAAAATTTCAGGATTTGATATGATCCATTCTTCCAAATCATACGACTCTGTTTTCCCTTCGTGTACCAAGCTGGTTTCAATTTTTTTGAGCTTTCCATCTATTATTTCCCACGATGTGATTTTAGTAGCCATAACATATCCTCCTGTACATGTATTAATAGTTAATTATACTACAGGCTAGAATTCGTATAGCATATCTTGAATTTATTCATTGTATTGCCATTATATATTTTTATACTATTATTTAGAAACTTTTGCAAAGCAGTGTCTTTAAAGCAGTGTCTTACGTTGTTCTTTCGTTACGCAAAAACAATTACCTCCACCCTTCCATTAGATGCTTTCTTTTCTCTCTGCTATCCAACACCTTCGCACAGCTTTCCCAGTCAACCTTACCCACATTAACATGGTACCTTATTTCAAATGGATGCTGTCTTGGAATTGCATCGATTTTCCGTTTTGCCTCCTCAAGATCATTAAGTGCAACATTAATCCAAACATCTTCCAAAACATCGGGAATCTGACCAAACATGCTGTAAATATTGGCAAACCGTTCAGAGAGGAGTTTATGTACCCTGTCCTCCACCGAATCTTTATATCTCATATTGTAAATATATATTTTATCATAAACCTGTCCAATTCGCTGAATTCGGCCTTTTCGCTGTTCAAGCCTTGTGGGGTTCCATGGCAGGTCCAAGTTTATCAATGAACCCAAAGTCTGCAAGTTTAATCCTTCACTAGCAGCATCGGTGCCTACCAATATCTTCAGTTCATGTTGCCTGACCATTCGTTTTATTTCTTCCTTGCTTCGCCTTTCATAAATACCTCTGATCAATATACCGGACTTGTCCCCGCCTGCATAGAGCCCAATTTTTTCATCAGGCAGATCTCTGGATAAATTCTCAGCCACCCAGTATGCTGAATCATAATACTGGGAAAAGATAATACATCCGCGTCTTATCCAATTATCATCAATCAGAAGTTTAACCAATAACTTATATTTTGGATCCTGCTCTTTATTGGCATTGAGGGTTTCAATAAATTTTATTAGGCAGGCTCTCTCATTATCAGTTATGTTTTTTATTTCGCTCTGTAAAACTTTTTCCTCTTCCATATCCTCTTCCTCATAGTCTTCCTCATCTATACCCTGCTGCCCCCAGCTATGAAGCATTTTCTCTGCAGTGTTTTTTCCTGCAATTATGGTGCTGCCCACCCTTCTTAGCAGTAAAGTCTTTAAGAATCCCCCACCTCTTACTCTTTTCTGCAATAGCTCACAGAATTCTTCCGCATACCCGTATGCTTCTTTCAAATACGGCGGCAAGACAATGGCTTCATCATCGCTCTCCCCCATTAATTCCACATCAATCTTTTTCAAATACGGTTCATTCGTTTCCGGATTTATTGTGTTCTCCAGATAGTCCCTTGTTCGTCGAACAATATGCCTGATAAATGGATTGTGCCTTGCAAAAAAGTTATCATCAATTATCCTGCCGATTCTTCTTTGATCAGGGCCGCTCAATTTTTCAACAACTTCCGGTTTGATCACAAATTCATCATCTGCCATATTAAGCTGCCGCCTGATACGTCCAAAAGTCATCTCACCTTCGGAAGCGGGTGGAAACGGATTCCTGATCCATTCCCAGTTTTCCTTGTCAAAACGGTCAAGCCTTTCTTTCTCCATGACCAAGTTAAGCCCTCTGACAGGATATTTCCTCCACATGCTGAATTGATTGCCCAGCACGCCATCGCTGCCCTGGGCTAGCACGTTTAACAGATCCCAGGCTTCAATGGGATATAGTTGTACTGGCGTGGCAGTAGCCAATAACATGCTCTTTGTACGCTTGGAAATTTTAAGGAGAAAATTAAGCAAATTGTTTGGATCGAGCTTTTCATTTTCCTTACCAGGGCCTAAATTCCTCCTTCTGGCCCTGTGGGCTTCATCAACGATTACACATTCAAATTCCATATTCAAAAGAGGCTGTACCTGTTCGGAGTTGGCAGTAATCAAGCCTTGAGAAATGATTCCCACCCTCCTTGGGCATCTTTTTATAGCATCCTCGCCACTTGCGGGGTATTTAATACCATTTTCGTCAACCCATTCCCTGCCGTTCCAGACAGCGGAGGGCATATCCAGGAGAGTATTAATCTCATCCTGCCACTGCCATAAAAGAGTCTTCGGTGCAATAACTAGGATGGGTTTATTACTGTAGAAAGCCATAAGCTTAGCCGCAAGCGCAAGCTGTACAGTCTTACCCAGCCCTACCGTATCTGCCAAGACATACCTTGCACCGTGCTTTTTATGGTCGTTGAAGGCCATATTTACAAAAAACTTCTGGTGTTCCCACAGCCCAAACTCCTGGCGGTAAACGGGTGCTTCAATAACTGCAGAAGCAGGTTCCGTTTGTTTTTTCCACTCATCGATAGAATAGATAACCTGTCGCTCAGAGATCCTTTTTATATCTTCTACTATAAAATCAGCTAAAGGGACAGCATAGGGATTATTCCAAAAATAGTCGAATTCTTCCTGAACCCATTTTACCCCTTCCTCGGAATCGTCTTCCCAGAGCATTTCGTAATTTAGTTTCCAGCCAGTATACGTTTCATTTACGCTGCCGATGAATGAGGTTTTTCTCCCATCTTTAAAAGTAATTACGCCTGCTTTTCCGTGGATAAGGCCAAAAACATCATTGGGAACTACTTTTATCTGCAATTTTCCACTTTTAATCAGGTTGTAGAGCTTTATTAACCTATTGGGAACGCTGCTGTATATTTCCTCAGGCTTTTTGCTGCACCACTCCCGCCGCATGGCATTAATGGCCGCATTAGCAGTAATAGCATCCTCTTTTTGCATTTCAGCATTACAAACAACCCTTACATATCCATTGATTTGTTCTATGGATTCCCCTGCTATCTCAAGAATGGAGGAACTGAAATAGCCCGCAATCCTGTCGTAGCTTACAGCTTCTTTCAACTTACTATTTAAAAAACTAGCATCCAATCTCTTTAGTCTTGAGGAATAACGGTAAATCATGGCAATTCCCACGCTTTTTTATAAAAATTTCTTTTATTCTTCGTCAAAATAATCGTTGTCTATCTTCTTTATTTCATACTTGATATCAACAGATACACCGACATTGTATTCTATCATCAAGTTTGCCAACATTTGGCCGTTTATTAAAACAATTTTGGTATCTGTCCTGGGTATATAATCCCTTGCTTCTCTTGTGAAATCAGACGTTGTAACAAATATTCCCTTCTTTGCCCCATAGCCCGCCAAAGCCCCCACAAATTTTTGAATTTCTGGTCTGCCAACAAGTCTGTCAGCATTCCATCTTTTTGCTTGAATGTATACAACATCCAGTCCCAATTTATCTTCTTTTATTGTTCCGTCAATACCTTCGTCAGCAGTTTTTTTAGTAACACTTCCCGCATCTTCCAGGGAACCACCGTAACCCATCGCCTGCAAAAGATCAATAATAAGTTTTTCAAAAAAGTCGGGAGATTTTTTCATAACCCTTTCTAAAATTTCTTTAGCTAACTGTTCTTTTATAATCTGGTATGTCTTATCCAAAATCTCAATCGGTGTTTCTTGTTCCTGTTCACTATCTTTACTATCAATATTATTGTTTGCTTCTAACTGAGACGCTTCTTTATTTCTGATTCCTTTGAATTCCCTAAATTCAGAAAATTGCATAAGATAATTTATATCGATCCTTGAAGGCTTTTCTCTCAAGACCTCTAAACCGCGCTCCGTAATCCTATAGACTCCCCTGTCTAACCTTTCAATTAGGCCCGCCCGATACAAGTAAGTCCTTGCCCAGCCGATTCGATTTTTATAAACAGGTTGTTTTCCGCTTGGCAATCGTATTTTTTTGTCTTCCTCACTAATATTAAATTGTTTAACTAATTTATCCATGATTTCTGCCATCTCATATGCCTTACCATCCTGAAATAACTGCAGCATAGGTAACATAAATACTTGAAAACTAGGTATTGCCATCCAATACTCCTCCTTACTGGGTAATTGTCATACACCATCATTCCTAACAAGCTCAGCCAATAACCTGGCGTACCTCGCTTCTTCTTTCCAATGAGGCATGTTTTCAATATTCTCAAGAGAAGCTATATAGTTGAGAATCTCAATTATTATATTCCGCTGACTCCAGTAGTTGGGTAGTTCATTTTTTAGCCAGTTTCTGCCCACCAAAGTGTTTTCGGCATTGATCGATTGGTGCAAAGCCATCAGCACATTTCTAAGAAGAGTATTACTGAATTCTTCTTTTCCGCCAAGACTACGCGTACCGAATTCCATCGCTGTCTTTAATCTTGCTTGATTTGCACGGGTGGAAGCAAGAAGACTTCTATATTCCCTCACCCCAAAACCTTTTGCCAATTCCTGATATGCTCCAATTTGGTTAATCCCATTTTTCTGGAACTCAATTCCTTTTATATAGAACCTTTCTTCAGGGGCCAGCATCTTCCATATATCAGTATTAAATCCAGTAGGAATAAGAAAATCATACGCAATTTTTTTTGCCATGGAGATAATTTTTTCAACAGGTGACTCATCACCTGATGTTCTTATTTTTGAAAGCTCATAGTTAACATCAATGTCCTCAATACGTTTATAGGAAGTCAGCACCTTCAACGACGCTGCATAGGCAGCAAGCAGGTAATCTGCATCATCGAAGTCAGGATCTTCCTTGTCATCCAGAGTCATCATGCTATTAATCTGTTTTTTTACTTCCAGCTCAATTTCAGGATAAAGCTCATCCAAATAGGCTGTTTCTTCAGATAATTGTTTACGAAGCACAAGCAAAACGGTTCCTTGCACATAATTTCCTTTCTTCAATCCGATAGAATCGGTTTCCGTAGCAATAGTCCAGGCTGCTGTTACTTTTAATCCAGCAGCCCATAGTATTAATGCTAGATCTGCCCATACGCTCACATCTTGGTGGGTAAACATAACAATCTGCATACCGTAATCTGGCATATGCGCCGCTAAATTCCGATAAATTTCCACCATACTCCGGTTAAAGTTTTCACCTGTTCCCGTTACCGCCAATACTCTCTTGCTGTCTGCATACCAATCAGGAAAGATATCTAGAAGCATCTTCTTATCCCAGGCTAAAAAGAATTCCGACAATTCATGATAATTGATAGCATCGGCATATGGAGGATCGGTAAGCCAAATGTCCGCAATTTTTATTATCTGGCGTGCATCTAACACAGCCAATGAATAATTCGAATTTATACTGTAATTATTAATATTATAGAACCAACTTGTAAATATTGATAGATAAGTTCTGGTGTTATAATTATATAGTGTATTTAGAGCTTGGTTGCTAAATGTCTGTGCTCCTTTTTCATTACTGCCATCGCTTAGCCATTGGGATAACTTTGAATTCCAATTACAGCATTTGTTCACTCCTAAAAGGCCCATTACTTTCTCTTTTTTCGTTTTGGCATACTTGTCAACCAGCTCCATCAACAAACCATGCACCAAAAGCTGTCTAGGATTAAACAACTGATGCCAGTATACCCAGCCTCTTGTTCTAATCGGTTCTGATGTTTTCTCTCCTTCTTCAATCTTACTATTGGGAATATATCCCTTTTTTTGCCAATCTGCAAACCTTTCTTTCAGAAGTTCCACTACTTTTTTTTCTCTTTTCAGATCTTCCTTCGTAGGAGCAGTATAATACCTTTCGGTCTTTGCTTTTCCATTTTTATCAATATACTCTCTTTCATACCTGATACAGTAAAGCCTCTCCTGGAAGACATCATCAGGCCGGGGAATAAACTCATTTGCTTCCCATTGGCGCAGGCCGTATACTGTTGTCCCATCATCAAGCCTTCTATCTTTTCGCAAAACAGCAATTGGGGTAAGGCTTTTTTCAGCAGGACAATGAGGACAAAACATATAACTATCCCTGATAGTTGCCATTTTTTGTGCCTGCTCCATCTCCTCTTTTGTCGCATTCGATTTAATTTCAATATCGAAACCTTTTTTCTCCGGATTCTCTTTTAAAATAGCTACTGTCCTTGTCCCCTTTCCTATTATCCATGAAGGAGCCAAAGGAATGCGCCAGCCACATTCGGGGCAGATGGTTTCATTGCAGTATAAATAAGCATTTGCCCTATGCCCCTCTTTGTTGTGCTCAATTCCCCATTCAGTGATTTGTTTATCCGCGAGCCTAAAGATTTTCTCCTGAAACTCTCTCAATTCTTTCAATTCTTCCTCAGAGCTACCGTTTATGTTAAGAGCAGCCCATGTCAGAAGCATGGCAACAGGGTTCAAGTCAGACGCATACACATCGCATCCCATCCTAGCCGCCTCGAATGGGACGCTCCCCCCGCCGCAAAAGCAGTCCCCTACAACGGGTATTTTCCCAAATTTTTTTACACCAAGTTCCTGCACAAGCTCCTGAAGGTTTGCAGCATTGGTGCCTAAGTGTTGGTTAATCTTTTCCCACTCATCAGGCGGAAGATTATCCACTTCCTCCGGCCTTACACAGTAAGTTATTTTCTGATCATACGTCATTCTATTGAAAACCAAACGCTGCAGGTTTTCTTTTTCTTCCCTGGTAATTCCTTTTCGGTAAGATACTTTCTTATCCTTATTTTCCTCAAAATACCTTTTTCTCTCACTCGTGGTTAGATTATTGTAAACTTCCTGCACAGGAATAGATTTGCTTTTTCTCAACCAGAGGCCTTCTTCATCCATAGTGAGGATTTTAAGAAATATTTCCCGGTCTTTCCTGGGATTATCGCTGGCAGGTATCAGCAATCCTAAAAGTGCGGCCCTGACAAGTATAAGGGGCTTTCTCCCCCACCACTTACCAAGGCCCGTAAGGGTTTGTCCTAAATTTGCCTTTCTCTCCTTATAGCTTTCCTTTGACACCTTTGATACAGGAAACTGAACTTCTATGAACGATTGCTCAGAATATGCCATGGCTACACCACCTTTTTACTCGTCAACATTTTTGCTTATTAACAAGTCTAAAATATCCATCTGTCGGTATGGTTCTTCTACGGGGTTCTCGGTAAGAGCGTATCTTACGGCCTTACGCCATCCCCTCTTATCTTTCAGCCCACCCGTGGCTGCATTTGTCATGGTAAATAACCACCAGCGTTCCTCAGGGCTTAAACCAAGCCAGTTTTTAATAGCAGTAGGGATTACGGAAGGATCACAGTCCTCTATAGCCCATGCTAAAAGAACCATTTCCTTCCCAAAAAGCCGCTGCACAGGGACTTGTCCTATTTTCCACTTCCCTGCCGGCAGCTTTTCCTTTCTCAATCTGCTGTTAAATTCATCCTTAAGGGCGTCTTCAATTAGCTTCCATTTATATTTTGAAAGCTCCACTTTAGCCCTGTCGGTAATGTAATCAATGGTTTGGCTCTCCGCATTTTCCTGCCATGCGAACCTTTCATATATAATTACCTTTCTATCATTGCTACGGGGAATAATGACTAAAAAGTGATGCTGAGATTCCAACGGATCAAAACCAAAACCGAAAATATTCCTTTTCTTTGCCATTACTGTATAATCTCTCCTTCTATAAATTCTTGCAGCGATTTTTTCTTTTCGGCTACCCAGTCAAGAAATTTTTGTCCCCGTTCAAACCATGCCGTACCGTAATCCAGGCTGATGTTCACCATATCACCAGCCATAAAACTATTCCTTATAACATCAATGCTATTTTCCAATTGTTCTATCTCCACTTTCAAGGAAGAATCAGCAGTTAGCTCGATCCAGCCTTTTTTGTCATTACCAACCCTGTAGAGGGTTACAATTACATCGGATAACTTTACCCCGTGCTTCTTAAAAAGGTTAAACTCCTGATATGTTTCTGCCGTATCGCTGGTTTTGTATCTCTTGTATAACCTTAAAGGCTTATCTTTATCAATCGTAATGCCGGATCCCTTTGTCCTGTCAATCTTTATTTGGATGGTTTCCGAAAAAATGCCCTGGGCTTCTGCCACCGCCAAAACAAAGGTGGATTCTTTGGGAACAACAACCTCTCCATCATAAATACCGCCGTATTCCCTGGGATTCGAACCGTCCGTCGTATATCTAATTGTCGTTGCAGGTGCAGATACAAGTTCTACAACCTTATCGTCCCCTCTGTCAAAAATCCTGTACTGGATTGTTATCCTATTACGCCACTCCACTGGCTCACCGGTTTCATGTTCTCCCGTGCTGTCAACGCATAAAAATGACAGTTTCAATTCCCTGGTTTTAAATTCGTTTAAGTTTTCTACTAAATTGGAAGCAGTAGTGGCAGGAGCCCCGATTTCGTAGTATACCTTATCTCCGTATTGAGGGATGAGTTTCAAAGTCACCTCTCCAGTTGAATCATCCCTTCGGAGCTCTTGAATCAAAACATTCGTTTTCTCCTTCGGGAAGGGAGGTTTTTCAATATAGCCCCCATGTTCGCGCCAGATATCTTTTTTCAGCATATCGTCTTTCAAATCATCCAAAGCCCGGGGCAGATGCCACTGCCATGCTGGATTAGTGGCTGCACGTTCCTTAATATCAATCCAGCGCATTTCCTTCTGAGTAAATAAGCGTTCTTCACATTTTTTCCTGAAAGTATCATTAGTCACATCGAGGGTAAATTTCTGCCTCTGTAAAAGAACATCCCTGATTTGTTTTTCACCGTTATACTCGTTTTCTGTAAACTGCATAAAGAAATCGGCTTTTAAAAGCCCGCTTCTTGTCGGATAGTAAAGCTGCATGAAAGTCTCTC
This sequence comes from Bacillota bacterium, assembly GCA_023622055.1. Lineage (GTDB taxonomy): Bacteria > Bacillota > Thermosediminibacteria > Thermosediminibacterales > Tepidanaerobacteraceae > DTU063. The sequence goes on along the minus strand of JAMNZY010000112.1, from coordinate 4,224 downwards.
TGGCTGCCTGCAGAAGTTCCAGCTTTATTCTGGATTGTTTTTCAACTGCTTTTTGATATTGAGGGTTACTCTCGGGCACTTTGTCGGCTTCCATATTTGAAATAATATGCGTGATAGCCCTATGTTCCTTGGCAGCATGATACAGTTTATCCTTTGTACCCCTTGTTCCCGACAGGAACATTACCCTGTTTTTGTAACGTTCATTTTCATAAAACTCCTGCAAATCGGAATGCAAACCCGTACCTCCCGGATAAGGTTCAAAAAGCACAAGCGTCACTTTGTCTTCGGAAAGTTTAATTTCGTCAATACCCGGGAAAACCAGCACTTCCTGGTAGCAATCCTTTATCGTTGGCCTGAATTTCTCTTCCAAGAACGTCTTTAGCTCCTGCTTTGCACTTTCATTGTCGTATGAATCCACCAATGTATTTAATTCTGCATTAAGATTTTTCGTATTCCTAAAATAAGTCCTTCCGTCCCTGTCGGTAAACAGATACCACGACCTCATCATGAATTCGTCAAAAGCCCATTTTACCCTTGTCATGTCCTTCCCCGGTCCGCATAAATATCCTATAATTTCCGGGAAAGATAGGCCTAACAGTGCATTCGGAATATCGGCAAGGGATGCAACCAACAGCAACTTGGCCAAATCCTGCATGTGTGTTTCGTTCATAGCTGCATCTGAAATTTCGGCAACGGCCTTTCCGTTGGATGCAATATCATGGGCAATTGCATTGGCAAGTGAGGGTTTGATCTGGGTAATAGCCGTAAGCATTTCCGGATCATTGAGGTCAAAATCATATACATTTACCAGGTATTTTTCCTTTGCCTTGGGCCGTTCTCCACGGTACATCTGGGAAATAATAATCCGCATAAGCCGGATCAAGCCCCGTGTCTGCTGGAAACCTGGGTTTTCTTTGAAACGGGCATATAAATCCCTGATCGAAGGGTGAAATGGATAAGAATCTTTTATTCCTATAAAAACCTGTTCAGGAGACAGATTGGGATATCCCATCTGTTTTGCTTCCTGGACAGCTTGTTTGTATGCATTGGCGATATCGTTTATTTCATTGTCATCGGGAAGCTCTTTAAAAAGCCTTTTCCTTAATATATGGTATACTTCATCCGATGCGCTGCTTACAGGTTCAATATTCAAAGCCGAACGGTTTACTTCGTTTTCCAGTTCCTTAAAAGATGATTGCAATAACTCGCTTCCGCTTTCATATGTAGCCCTTAAGTCGGAAATAACCAGGCATACATTAGAAAGTTCCTCCTTACCTAAGGCGGTGAACAGATTGGCCAAGGCAGTGGTTGTTACTACTGCCAAATTCGAATCCCCAATCGTTTTAGATCTGGCGTATTCTAAATAAGGGGGCAGCTCATCCAATAAAATAAGAAGGGGCTCTCCCCTTAACAGGTTAATCCATGCAGTCTGGCCAGGGGCTTGCAATGGCGAATAATAATCCTTAAAGACTTCTTTTTTGCCCAGCTGCTCGGCTATTGCTCCCCAGATACCGTACGGGGCATCGCTTTCCCTGCCGGTAAAGGCCACAACCTTGATTTTCCCCAGATGGCTTCCTTTAAAACTGTCACCCATTATTCTCTGCCTGAACTCGGGATATTTCGCCAAGAGCCCTAGGGCAATCATATTATGCGTTTTACCACCGCCCATAGACTGGGTAAGCTTTATCAGCCCCGTCTCTCCCTGCCTGTGGAAACGCTTAAAAGCCGTATCTAATAAGACTTTCATCCCATCGGTCATATAGTTTTCTTCAAAAAAACGATACGGATCAATCCGGTTTTCAATTAAGTCAGTCAGGTCTAAAACATCATCCCTTTTCGTCTCATCAAATACGCTTTCCCTTGGCTTGCAGAGTTCAAACAAGGTTCTCACTTTTTTTGCCCCCCTAACCCATTAGATTTTTTGTTTGGTATCATTATTCTTTATTCAATAGCCCGTTCGTTTGGCTTATTTAATAAACTTTCTACCACTTCTCATTTATCGATCGGATAAAAAATGTATATGTCATGTTGCTTAAAAGGCGATTTATTATCAAATTATTCTTTCGCGCTAAGTTTTATATGAGAAAGTCTGTATCTGAAACTTTAATGTTGATCATTTTCACTTCTTTTGCGCGAAATGTATAATCCTCTAATAGCCGCCTTGGTGGAAATGGAACATGTATATCAAATGGTTTTTACTCTTATAGATGGAATTTTTATTTTTTTCAGCATATTCTTTCAAGCTTTGATAGTATCTGCGGTGTTTAACAGTCCAAACTTCATTTGTTTTTCTCATTACATCAACATCCTTAAGACAAACAATTCTACTGTCAATACTCAATATAATAATAAACCACGAAATCACAGCGATCTGGCTTTCCGATAATATTATTTCATTTTTTCCATAGTTAATTGCGATATAATAGACTGTGTATACTGGAATAGAGTTAATGGTATTCTTAAATTCTATATTTGTATATATCAAATTGCCATTCGTTTCGATTATTCGTAATAATGTTTATAATTTCTCTAAATTCATATGTCATATCCAATCGTATATATAATACTATTAACTGCTATAAAAATATCTCTAGTTAATTATGGTTTTCTCCAAAAAAATACAAAACCCTTCTCTATTTCGTAAAATTATATTAATTATACATATTTTCTTATCAGTTCACTATGCGACACCCAATGATCTTGATTCAGCTCTCTCCTCATATAATCATCAAGCTCATTGTATATGGTAATAAATTCATTAGAATTTTTGCTTTTGTTATCCACACAAATACCTCCATGTATAATTGTATTGTCTGAAAACACCAAATATTGGCACTCCCAATTTACAGTTATTTTTAAGCAAACGTACTTTTATTAGTCCATGTTAGAATATTCTTCCAACATAGACAAAAACAATTGCAGCCGTTCTGCATCTTCAACATCATACCAAAACTCATCAAATATATATATGCATTCTGCATCATCCCATGGAACACTATCTCCATCGGTACAGGCAAGTTCTTTTTTCACCCACTTCCCGTCTGTCAGAAGCCAATAAGTGATGTCTTTATAATAAATTGTACCGGAATCGTTTACTTCTTTATAGACAATAGTATTTACCACATAGTATTTTTCTCCCTGTTTATATATATTAATATGTCCCCACAGCGTACTACCGCCGCCGAAAACTGTAATCGCTTCTTTTGCTATTAAATAACTTCTGTTATTTTTGTATCCCCAGATTTCAAAGATGCATGGTGATTCGAATCCAGGAATGTTGCTGCTTTTTGATTCTTGATCGTTATAACAAATAAATAGCTCCTCTTCACCATTTCCGTCAAAATCCAGTAAGACAGCATATGCAACTCCATCATAGTTAAGCAACAGTATATCACTTGTATCATCATGTTCTTTTATAGGAAGTGAGCCATATTTATTAATTTTCTCCTGCAGAATTTTATAATACGCAGCATACATACTGGGATCGCCTTTTAGATCAGATATGGATGCTTTACCTGGCTGGATGCTTGCTTGTGTGTCTGTATTGCTGGCTTCTGCCTGGTCACATGATTGTTTGGTTGTATTGATTGATGGCTTTGTTTCTATTGTACCAGAGACGGCATGGTCTTCAATCCCATATCCTGGTGAACATGAAGTTGCAACAGCCAATATGGCCAGTGCAGTGACTCTTGCCAGGGTATATTTCAAAAAACCTATAATCATTGTAAAATTGCCTGCTGATGTAGTTATCATATTAGTTTGCGAATTTAAGAAACGTCCTTGAGGTGTATTATAGAACATACGGAGAATACGATCTTCTTTCTCCGCACCCTTTTTTTATTAGACAAGTAAGCCATAAATAACTACATCCCCTCGCAGTCAATTTCATTTTATTTTATAGCAAAATAAACACTCAATAAAGCAACCCCATACATAATCAGCAGATATGTTATTTTTTATAATATCCTAGCTTTTTTGCACGGTATTGTATTGGTCGTTAGTTTTTTCATTCAACTACCATAGCATTTCTAATGCTTGATATATGAATCAAAGCAATTATATAAACATTATTGTAACACTGAAAAAAGCAAAAATACCGCAGCATCAGCAGTGCTTTGGCCCCTTAAAATTGGACATTAACTAGCTTTTTCTATTACTTTTTCAGTTTTTTGAGCATATTCTTTATATGCCTGTCTTGGTGTTTTTAACTTAAGTCCCCAGTGT
>JAMNZY010000069.1 GCA_023622055.1 Bacillota bacterium | reverse complement strand
TGGTATTATTTATATGGGGTAAATGTCGAATTTTGAATATTGGGGGCGAATATAATGAAATCAACAGGAATTGTTCGAAAAGTCGATGATCTAGGGCGTGTTGTTATTCCAATAGAATTAAGGCGTACTCTGGGCATTTCACAGAAAGATCCGCTGGAAATCTATGTGGACACAGATAAGATCGTTTTAAAAAAATATTTACCTGCATGCATTTTCTGTGGAAATGCAGAAGAGCTGATAAATTTCAACAGTAAGAGCATTTGCAAAGACTGTGCTTCAGCAATAAAAAACAGCTTGGAAAATAATACGCCTGTTCATGCCGACTCAGAAACTGTTGACACGGAACTAAAAAGTGCCATGACAACCCTCTAGCTTTATGCTAGTAAAGTCAAAAGAAGAGACTAAGGTCTCTTCTTTTTATATTATCAAATCTTTTTACTGTTGTCTTGGCCTCATTATAGCACTTGCTAATTTTTGTGTAAAGAACTGTATTCTGCCATCATTTCTTTAGACCTTTTAGTTGCCCTTGACACGGCATCTATAAAAGCTCCTGTGATATTGGCTTTTTCTAAAACTTCCAGGCCTGCTCTGGTTGTGCCCCCAGGTGTTGCGATCTGCTCTATCAGCTCCTCTGGAGACTTGTCTGTGGAAAGGGCCATTTTTGCAGCTCCATACACAGTCTGATATGTGAGCTCTTCGGCAAGGGTCCTTGAAAGCCCCAGTTTTACACCTGCCTGGATCATGGCTTCCATCATAAGATACACATAAGCAGGGCCGCTTCCTGAAAGGCCAGTCACCACATCTATCATCTCTTCCTCCACTATTGCCACTTTCCCAATGGAAGCAAAAATCCTCTTTGCAAAGTCCACCGCCTTTTCATGGGCGAATCTGCCAAGGACAATGCCGGTAGCCGACTCTCTCACTCTACAGGAGGTGTTTGGCATAATTCTGATGACAGGTATTTTTTTGCCTAAACTTTTTTCTATAAATTCCGTTGTTATTCCCGCAGCCACAGAAAGCACAGTGTGTTCTTCCGTTACCAAATTGTTAAGGACTGATAAAAGCTCTGCCACATCTTTAGGCTTTACGGAAATGAGCAGGTATTTGCAGTTGGCAGTTATCTCACTGTAATCCCTTGTGGTATTTAGACGGTACTTTTCTTTAAATAGTTTTAGCCTTTCATCATTGCTCCTGTTGGTTATGTAAATGTTTTCAGGGGATACCACTTTTTCAGCCAAGATACCATCTAGGATGGCTTCCGCCATGGAACCGGCACCGATAAATCCTATGCCTTCTTCCCTCACCGTCCTCCTCCTCTCTGAAGCTATTAATCAAGTTTATCTATCAACAGATCGTAGGCCTCATTTCTTGAAAGTCCCAGCTTCTCAGCAGCTATTTTTAGAGCTTGGTTTTTGGTATGTCCTTGGGCAATATTTTCTTTAATGATAGATTCCAGTTTTCCCTTTAATTCTTCCGGTGTAACGTCATGCTCTGAAAGGACAGCACCTTGGCCATCGGGAGCATTAGAATCTGCTTTTGCCCCTTCCACCACTATTACCATTTCGCCTTTGGGCTTTATTTCTTCAAACCTTTGTATCAGTTCTTCCAAAGGGCCTCTGATAAATTCTTCATGTATTTTAGTCATTTCTCTGGCAATAACTGCTCTGCGGTTTCCCAAGGTGTCTTTTAATGCTTTTAAAGTCTTTGCTATCCGATGGGGCGCCTCATAAAATACAATAGTCCGTTCATCTGAGGCTAACTCTAAAAGCCGCTTTGTCCTTTCTTGAGATTTTTTTGGCAATTACCAAATCCTCTCCCGGGTCAGAAATTCCCGGTGTCCCTGCATCTGTCACTAGGGCTATGTCTTTCCCCTCTTTAAGTAGGGCAATTAGCTTGTGTCCTTGACTTTTCTTGTTGTGCTCATGATAGCTGATGAGAGGTGTCTTGATATTGTAATGATTTAACAGTTTTACAGTTACTCGGGTATCCTCTGCAGCTATGTAATCAACTTCCTTTAATATTTTCAAAGCCCTCAAGGTTATATCCTCCAGATTGCCTATAGGGGTAGGACATAGATACAAAGTGCCGTATTTATCCATATTATACCTCATTATACCTCTAGCTATGAAATAATCTTCAGGTTCTTTAGTGCTTTTTCCAATTTGGCTAAAGTGCCCTCATCGGCTTTAGTCAAGGGTAGCCTCAAGTTGCCTACATTAACGCCAATCATGTTGAGGGCTGCTTTTACCGGAATTGGGTTTGTAATTACAAATAGGGTCTTAAACAGTTCAAAGAGCTTTAGGTGAATCTCTTCAGCCTTTTTAGTATTGCCCTCCTCAAAGCTTCTTATCATCTTTTGAATGTCATTGCCCACTATATGTGAAGCCACACTGATGACACCTTTTGCTCCCACTGCCATCATGGGCAGCGTCAAGCTGTCATCTCCGCTGTATATGGAGAGATTTGGTGCTAAAACTCGTGTCTGGCTGGTTTTGTCAAGATTGCCTCCTGCATCTTTTACTGCCACCACATTGTCAATCTCAGCAAGCCTTGCCAAGGTTTCAGGCTCTATGGTAACTGCCGTCCTGCCAGGCACATTGTAGAGGACTACTGGAATGTCTACAGCCTCTGCAATTGATTTAAAATGCTGATAAAGGCCTTCCTGAGTAGGTTTATTGTAGTAAGGGGAAACTAGCAGCAAGCTGTCTACCCCAATTTCTTCAGCCTTTTTTGAAAGCTCAATGCTGTGGGATGTGGAGTAGTCCCCAGTCCCTGCCATGATTTTAGCCCTAGAGCCTGCTATTTCTTTGCAGGCTTTGAAAAGCTGGAGTTTTTCCTCATCGGAAAGGGTTGGGGATTCGCCGGTTGTGCCTGCCACCAGCAAAGTATCAGTGCCATTGGCAAGTAAGTGTTCAATTAAATTTTCCAGGGCCTTATAATCTACTTTCAACTGTTCATCAAATGGTGTCACCATAGCAGTTATAACTCTTCCTAAGTCCATATGCACTTCCTCCTTTTAAATTGTTAGATTTTAAACATAAAGCCCTACAGCTGCTAACTGTAGGGCATAAAAACAATACTACCTTCTGTCACGGCCCATTCCTGCAAGCACCAATAACCTTAGAAGCTGCATAACAGCCATTAGCGTAGCCGCCACATAGGTAAGGGCTGCAGCATTTAAAACTGCTCTAATTGGTCCTCTTTCACTTCTGTCGATAAAGCCATAATTCTCTAGAACAGCTACAGCTCTGCTGCTGGCGTTGTATTCTACAGGTAAGGTAATTAGCTGAAACAAAACAGCCAAGGAAAACAGCAAAATCCCCAGCATCATCAGTGTATCTGCTCTAAACAAAAGGCCCATGAAAAACAGTGGAAAGGCCATTTGAGAGCCTATACCTGCTGCAGGGACTATGGCATTTCTAAGGGCCAGGGGAGCATATCCCACATCGTGCTGTATGGCATGGCCGCACTCGTGGGCGGCAACTCCCAGAGCTGCCAGGGACCTGCCATTGTATACTTCACTGGAAAGTCTCAAAACCTTCTGTCTTGGGTCGTAGTGGTCAGAAAGTCTCCCCCTGTTCATCTCCACAGTAACGTCGTGGATGCCGCTGCGATACAGTATTTCCCGGGCCACATCAGCTCCTGTCATGCCGCTTCTGGCCGGGACTCGAAGATACTTTTCAAAGGTTGTTGTAACTTTACTTTGGGCATATATAGCCAGCAGAAGGGCCGGTAGCAAAATTATCATAGTGTAATCCCAAAAGAACAAACAAATCCCTCCCTCTGGTTAAAGTAAATGCCATATAGGGGTATTAATAATATGATACATGATTTTACTTCATTTGGTCAATAGTCAGTCCTCTTGTATATCCACTTCCTCTACGGGAAATTCTAACACGTCTTTAGTTTCATCTATCTGAACCCGGACTGTCTCCTGGGGCTTATATACTCCTATGACAGTTCCTTCACCAGCAGGAGTTATTACCCTATCTCCCATATCCGGATATTTTACAGCGCCGTCTTCATACGATTCACTTTCAAATCTCAAGCAGCACATTAATCTGCCGCACAGGCCTGAAATTTTAGCTGGATTTAAAGATAGGTTTTGCTGTTTTGCCATTTTTATGGAAACCGGATCAAATTCCCCTAGAAATGTACAGCAGCATGTGCACCGACCGCAGGGCCCAATGCCTCCCACCATTTTAGCCTCATCCCTTACTCCAATTTGACGAAGCTCAATTCTGGTGCGAAATACTGCCGCCAAATCTTTTACCAGCTCCCTAAAGTCCACTCTTCCGTCTGCAGTAAAGTAAAAGATGAGCTTGCTCCTGTCAAAGGTATACTCCACATCTATCAGTTTCATGTCCAGTTTGTGCTTTTCTATTTTTTTTATGGCTATTTTTTCTGCTTCCAAGGCCTTTTGGCGGTTTTCTTTGACGACGATTTCGTCTTCCGGTGTAGCCTTTCTCATCACATCTTTTAAAGGTGTGATAATATCTTCTTCCTTTACATCCTTTGGGCCTATCACTACCTCACCGTATTCTACTCCTCTGCTGGTTTCCACAATCACCTTATCTCCTACGGTAAGGTCTATAGCTCCTGGGTTGAAATAATATACTTTTCCTGCTTTTTTAAATCTAACTCCCACTACAGTTATCAATTAAACTACCTCCTCTAGGCCCATGAGCAAATTATACCAAATCAAGTTCTTATTCCCTCTGGATTTTACCGCTCTGAGCTGCTCATAAGCAACGTCCAGTGACATGATTATAGCTTTTACTGTAAGCTTTGAAGCAAATTTAGAAATTATAGACTCTAAATCCTGATTTATAACTGCTACACTGCTATTAGTTTTTGCCACTAACACATCTCTATACAGTGAGATAATAAATTCCAGAATTTCCTCTGCCTTTTCGTCCCTTTCTGAAAGCTCTTTTACAAGGGTGCTGATCTCATAGAGCTCTGTAGTCTGCACTGTGTGAAGCAATATTTCAGCAATCCTCTGTCTTGTATCTATAGACAGTGATGACTTTTCTTCCTGAGAAAAATCTCGCACCTGACATCTTGAAATGACAGTAGGGATAAGCTGTTTAATATTGCTGGAAAGGAGTACGACAGTACTTTCAGTGAAGGGATCTTCCAGGGTCTTTAGCAGGGCATTTTGAGCCTGAGGTGTCATGGTGTGGGCTTGGTGGAGTATATAAAATTTCCTCTTGCCCTCCACAGGCTTTTGGGCTATATCTAAAATCAACTTTCTTATCTGCTCTATTTTTATAAAAGCACTTTCTGGATAAATATGGACCACATCAGGGTGAACATTGTTTTGAATCTTTCTGCATGAATTACAAAATCCGCAGGGGGCCAGATTATCTTCACAATTTGCCATTTGGGCAAGTTTTAAAGCCTCTCTTGCAGCTTCCTCTTCTGTGCCCAAAAATATATATGCATGGGATATGTTGTTCAATATACCACCTCAAGCGTAGAAATCTAATAGTAATCCCCGAATTTCATCAACTAATGCCAAAACCTTTAGTGAATCTCGGTTTTTGGAAAGGAGTTCTTGGCCTAAGTCCACAAGTTTTTGATTGACGGTTTTCACTAAAGCTAGAATTTTTGTGCGGCCAAATCGAGAGCCAAGCCTTTCTTCTGTAAAAGAAAAGCCTTGGGAAATGCACAACTTTAAAAAATTGGCTATCCTTTGCCTGAACTCTCTAAAATCTGCCAAGGACATGTTCTTCACAAGTCTCTGACCTATCTCCGTAATAGTCTCCAGTTCCTTGTCTATTGTCTGTTTTAACTGGGCACTTTCGGCAGCTTGCAGATGTTTTTCAAAGCTAGGTTTACTCTTCTCAGAATGGGTTTTTACATCATTTTTTGTTTCATACTTTGTTGACAGATTTACTCTCATAGCTTTACAAACCTCTCCACATCCATTACAAAAATAGTAGCACCGCCCACTAACACCTCAACAGGATAGGGCATATAAGCATCGCCAGGGGTTGTGGGAACCAGTGGCATAACTTGTTTCCTGGAGCGGCAAGTTTCTTCTATGATCTTCAAAAGCTCATCCAGCCGCTCTTCCTCTACACCTATCATAAGGGTTGTATTGCCGCTTTTTAAAAAACC
>JAMNZY010000055.1 GCA_023622055.1 Bacillota bacterium | reverse complement strand
TTCAGCAGGGTCTACCAGCTCAACACCTTCTCCCATAACCTTTCCTATTACAGTTTTTAAATGGGGAAAATGAGTGCATCCTAACACTAATGCATCTATTCCCTGCTCTTTTAGTGGCTCTAAGTAAATTTTGGCGGTATAATAGGCGGCTTCATTTTCCAGCCATCCTTCCTCAACTAATGGCACAAACAAGGGACAAGCCTTTGAATGCACTGTGATTTGGTCATTTAAGGCACAAATAGCCTTGTCATATGCACGGCTTTGGACAGTGCGCTCTGTGCCTATTACTCCAACCAGATTGTTCTTTGTGGCTTTTACCGCTCCTCTGGCTCCTGGCTCTATAACTCCAATAACCGGCACAGGCAGTGTTGAGGAAAGTTTTTCAAGACAAATGGCAGTAACGGTATTGCATGCCAAGACAATGAGTTTTACATCTTGACTTAGTAAAAAATTTGCAGCTTCATGGGTATATTGCATAATCGCTTCTGGTGATTGGGAGCCATAGGGCACTCTAGCTGTGTCCCCAAAATAAACAATATTTTCTTTGGGCAGCAATTTCATAATTTGCCTGGCCACAGTTAGGCCTCCAATACCTGAATCAAATAGACCGATGGGTTTGTTGCTCATTACTTTTACTCCTCTCCTGTATACAAAATACAGCTCTAAAAAAATAATACCATATCTTCCTTTTTTTCACAATAAAAAGGGGACAGTTATAATTCCCCTTTTTATTTGGGTAAGAGTTTCACCAATTTCTTTTCTGTCGACACAAAAAGACCTAAAGCTGCCGGCAAAACTGCCGTTATTTTACTACCTTCCAGATACCGCCTGGGCTCTAATGTTTCCACATCATATGCCATAAGGCCTTCCTCGGTGCCTATGAAAAATGTGTCTTTTAAAATAACAGGTGAAGTTGTGGGAGTAGCAGGTAGTTCTACTACCCACTTTATCATGGCACTTTGGTAGCTTAATGCCGTTACCTCTCCCTTGTAATTTACCAGGAGCATAAAATCTGGATGGAAGGCAGGCCTCAGAAATTCTTCATCAGAGAACTTTTTCTGCCACATGATATTTCCCACCAGGGGATTTAGAGCAAAAATCCAGGAATCCTCTGACACTGCAAATATCTTGCCGTCCCAAATAGCCATAGGCAGCTTTACAATATCGGAGATTTTTGTCTTCCAGTAAAGGCCTCCTTTGTTATCAAGGCAGTAAATATTCCTGTCATAGGAGGCAAAGTAAATTAAATCATAACCCAAGGCAGGAGAAGTACAGTATGCCCCGGAAGTCTTATATTTCCAGAGGACATTGCCCTTTCTGTCAAAAGAGTAAATAATTCCCCCTGAAGTTGCGTATATTTGCCCCCCCTTAGCTGCCACAGATGTTGTAAATATATCTTCATTTAAGCTGTGGGAAACTTTGCCGGAATACACGTCAAGTATTTCAAGATTCTGTGCAGGTATAAGGAGCTGACCCTCGGAAATGACAGGAGGTGCTTTGGGAAATGTTCTCGCATTTTTCCAAAGGACTTCTCCTGACGTCAAACTGATTGCCAGGATCTGATTTTCCGTTGTGACTATTAATCTATCTGATATGGAGTTTAAGGCAATAATATTTGAAATGTTCCAGGTTCTGCCCCGCCTCAGCTCAGTAGACATCGAAACAGGAAGATAGCCTGAATAGGCAAAGTCACGGCAAGGGGTGTACCACTTGTTGATACCTGCATCTATCAGTTCTTTTAATATATCAAATTCATCCTTTGAAACTGTGCCGCTTTGTCTCAGCTTGAAAAATTTTTGAAAATCCTTGACTGCCTCAAAGGTTTTATACCCAAATACTCCGTCCACACGAGCCCGAAAAAAACCCAAGTACTTTAAGACCTGCTGCAGATGCCTCACATCAGTGCCTCTAATAAGGGGCCTTTGTCTTTTTAGGTGACGACTGCCAAAAGATACTTGAGGTAACTTCAAACCACATCACCTACACTAAAATATTAACAACGTATATATAGTATATTCAGGCCATATGCAATGGGTTACGGTATCCACTTTCCTTTGCATAAATCCCCCCTGGAAGGCAAATTCTATTACTAAACAACTAAACCGTATGAATTTTTGGGGACGGGTACAAAATATTCACGCGAACTTTGAACTATTGAACTTTTGGGGACGGGTACAAAATATTCACAGACTTTTACCCTTTGTTATGAGGAGAGTTACATGATAACGCGACGGGAGTTTATAAAATTATGCCTTTCTTCAGCAGCCCTTACTTTATCAGGGGTTTTGCTGCCAAAAGTTGTTGAGGCTTTAGATGAGAGAGGAGAAAAAGTTACAGTTATATGGCTTGAAATGATGACCTGCACCGGTGACTTTCTGTCCTTTGCCAATACGCTAAACCCTGATTTAAAGCAGCTGATAAAAGATACAATAAGTTTGGAATATCAGAACACCTTAATGGCCGCCGAAGGGGATCTGGCATTAAGACATCTTTATGATGTGGCAACTCGTGAAGAAGGAAAGTACATATTGGTGGCAGAAGGCACTGTTCCCACCAGGGAAAATGGCTTTTACGGAATGGTTGGATATTACGAAGACGGTACACCACTTACTGATATTGATGCAGTAAAATTTTTGGGCAAAAGGGCTAAATATGTGATTGCCATAGGCTCTTGTGCATCTTTTGGAGGACCCTATGCTGCAGATCCCAACCCATCTAGGTCCTTACCGGTGCATAAGGTGCTAAAGGACATCCAAGTTATAAATGTGCCGGGATGTCCTGCTCACCCGGACTGGTTCGTTGGAACACTATCCCACGTCATCTTATACGGCATGCCAAACTTAGATGCCTATGGAAGGCCACGGATGTTTTATGAGCACACCATACATGATTTTTGCCCCAGGCGCCAACACTTTGAAAACGGCATTTATGCAAAATACCCTGGAGATGAGGGCTGCCTGTTTCAAATAGGGTGCAAAGGGCCTGTAACTTACTCTGACTGTCCCACCAGGAAGTGGAACAGTATGCACCTAAACTGGCCTGTCGGCGCCAATACTCCCTGTATCGGCTGTGTCAGCCCTGAGTTTCCTGATCGAATGTCACCTTTTTTCGCCCATTTGCCAGATGTAAAATTGCCTAAAATAAATGCAAACGCCTCTTTAGTGGGCAAAGTTGCTGTAGGCACGGCAGCTGCAGCCATTGGAACTCATGCAATTATTAGTGCCAGCAAAGGTCGCATTGCCAAGCACCTGGTAGATTCCAGTGAAACTACAGATGTGGGCAAAGAGATGGGGAAAATTGTACAGGAAGAACTAAATGAACATGAAAGTTTAGATAAGGATATGCAGAATGAAGATAATTCTCCATCAATGACTGACAATAACCCAATTGCAAAGTCATTAGAAGAAAACGACACTGAAAACAGTGAAGAAATATCCCAGGAACTGACTCCCAAGCCAAAAGTAAAAAAGCCGAAAAAATTAATTCCTAAGAAGCTAAGAAGGTGATGTCTTGCCTACTAAAATCATCAGCCCTATAACTAGGCTGAACGGTTTTTGGCGCATAGATGTTAATATAGAAAACCATCAAGTAGTTGACGCATATTCCAGCGGGATATTCTTTCGGGGAATAGAGAAGATTTTGCAGGGCAGAGACCCCAGGGACGCTGTATATTTGACTCAGCGCATATGCGGCATATGTTCTACCGCCCACGGTATGGCCAGCAGTCTTACACTGGAAGATGCTTTTAAAATAAAGCCTCCTCGCAATGGAATCATTGTCAGGAATTTAATTTTCGGCGCTGATTTGCTTCAAAACCACATCAGGCAATTTTATTTTTTGACAATCCCGGATTTTGTCCGAGGCCCCGATAGACCACCTTTTGTGCCAAGATATGAGGTGGACTATCGACTGTCTCAAGCCGAAAGTGAAAAGATCTATGAAAACTACATGGAAAGTATCCAAATGTCCCGAATGGCCCACGATATGGTCACCATCTTTGGCGGCAAAATTCCCCACAATCACGGCATTTTGCCAGGTGGGGCCACTGTAGCTCCCACTGGCGACAATATCCGCATGTTCTTGTCTATGCTTTTAAAGGTGCAAAGCTTTATTGAAAATAAGATGATGGCAGACCTAGAAAAAATCGCCACAGCCTACGATGATTATTACAAGATAGGCATAGGCACCGGCAATTTGATGGCTTTTGGCATGTTTCCCCATCCTGATAAGAAGGATGAATTTTACTTTGAGCCTGGAGTGATAATAGGCGGAAAAAGAGAAAAACTTGACGCCAAGGCAATTACCGAGCATGTAAAGTATTCCTGGTACAA
>JAMNZY010000107.1 GCA_023622055.1 Bacillota bacterium | reverse complement strand
ACAGCTTTAAATATAGATCCAAGGGAAAAAGACTTTCTCCTAAAAACGTTAAACTATATGGAAAAACAAGGCTTAATTGTAAAAAATCGTCGGGGAAGATATGGTGTCCCCGAAAAAATGAATTTAATAATTGGTGAGTTGGAAGGCCACCCAGGAGGATATGCCTTTTTGCTGCCAGACAATCCGGAACTTGATGATATATATGTGAGTCGCGAAGACATGAATGGGGCCATGCATGGCGATAAGGTGTTGGTCAGGCCAAAGGTGCCGGCAAAGGGAAGTTCAAAGGCAGAAGGAGAAGTTGTCAGAATACTAAAGCGGGCCATCAAAACAGTAGTAGGCACAGTAGAGCGGGGAAAACAGTTTTCCTTTGTAGTTCCTGATGATAAGAGAATAGCCTACGATTTATATGTCCCTAAAGAAAAATCCATTGGAGCAAAGAATGGACAAAAAGTTGTGGCAAAAATCATTGAGTGGCCGCAAAAGCGCAGAAACCCAGTTGGAGAAATAGTTGAAATACTAGGTTACCCTGATGAGCCCGGAATTGACGTTTTAACAATTATAAAAAAATATGACCTGCCTTTAGATTTTCCTGATAAGGTTAAAAAGCAATTGCAGGAGATTCCCGATGAAGTTTTAGATGAAGATTTAGTTGGCAGAGAAGACTTTAGGCATTTAAAAACCATAACAATAGACGGTGAAGATGCCAAGGATTTGGATGATGCCGTTTCAATAGAAGTAACTGATGATGGATATCGACTGGGGGTTCACATTGCAGATGTAAGCTACTACGTAAAAGAAAAAAGCCCTTTAGATATAGAAGCTTTAAAAAGAGGCTGCAGTGTCTATTTAGTGGACAGGGTAATTCCCATGCTGCCGCCAAAGCTTTCTAACGGCATATGCAGTCTACTTCCTCAAAGAGACCGTTTAACCATGAGCGTAATCATCGACTTTGATAGAGAAGCCAACGTAAAGAACTACAAAATAACTCCCAGTGTTATAAAGACTTGTGAAAGGATGACATATACTCAGGTAAATAAAATCCTGGAAGACAAGGACGAAGAGATGATAAGCCGCTTTAACTACCTAGTAGACGATTTAGAAGCCATGAGAGAATTGGCAGAAAAACTTTCCCAAAAGCGTTTTGTGAGAGGGAGTTTAGATTTTGACCTGGAGGAAGCCAAAGTTATTTTAGATGAAGAGGGCCATCCCATAGATGTTGTAAAAGAAGAGAGGAGAATTTCCAGCCGCATCATAGAGGAATTTATGATTGCAGCCAATGAAGTGGTGGCAGAGCACATATTTTGGTTAAAAATTCCCATGGTCTACAGAATTCACGAGAATCCTGATGACATAAAAATAGACTCATTAAAAGAGTTTTTATATAATTTGGGATATACCTTAAAAGGGACCAAAAACTTAAAACCTAAATCTCTCCAACAAATATTGGAAAAGTCCAAAGGAAAACCGGAACAGCGGTTAATAAATATAATGTTGCTCAGGTCTTTAAAACAGGCCCGCTACAGTGGGATAAATTTTGGCCATTTTGGCCTGGCATCCCTTTACTACACTCATTTTACTGCTCCCATAAGGCGCTACCCAGACCTTTTAGTTCACAGGGTTTTGCGCAAGCAGCTGCGAAATCAAATAGATGAAAAACAAGAGAAAAAGCTGAGCAAAATCGTAGAAAAAGTAGCCAAGATATCCTCTGAACGGGAGCGAATTGCAGAAGAGGCTGAACGGGAAACTGTTGAATTGAAGATAGCTGAATATATGGCCTCTAGAATTGGAGAAACTTACGATGCCATTGTTTCTGGCGTTACCTCTTTTGGCATATTTGTGGAATTGGACAACACTATCGAAGGTCTAGTTCATGTGAGCAATATGGAGGATGACTATTATCAGTTTAACGAAAAAAATATGACCCTCATCGGAGAAAGGACTGGCAAGACCTTCCGCATAGGAGATGTAGTAAAAGTTAAAGTAGACCATGTGAATATAAACGAAAGACAGATAGATTTTGTGTTGGTCTAGACTAAACAATGCAAATACAAGGGGGTTTTCCATGTTAGCACAAGAGCGACGTCAAATTATCATAGATTTAATAAATAAACATAGAGTTGTCAAGGTCCAAGACTTGATGGCAACTTTCAATGTATCAATAGAAACAGTTAGAAGAGACTTAGATTTCTTGGAAAGTCAGGGCTATTTAAGGAAAGTGTACGGCGGAGCTGTCCTTTCCAAAAGATTGGCCGATGAACCCAGCTATTCTGCTAGAGAAGTGGCAAATTTAGAGGAAAAAAGGCAAATAGGCATAAAGTGTGCTGAACTGGTGGAAGACGGTGAAACTTTAATTATCGATTTAGGGACTACGACTTTGGAAGTAGCTAAAAATCTCAAGGACAAGAGGAATTTAACTATTATAACAAATGCAATAAACATAGCTTTAGAACTTATAAATATAAAAGACTTTAGGGTATTTTTTGCCGGAGGAAGATTGAGATATGGTGACCTTTCTTGCTCAGGATTTTTAACTGAAGATTTTTTAAGACAATTCAATGTAGACAAGGCAATAATTGGAGTCGGCGGTATAACTTTAGAAGACGGCATAAGCGATTACCATGTGGACGAGTCAGGAACTAGAAGGGTCATGATTGAGCAAAGCAACAAAGTCATAGCCGTGGCCGATTACAGCAAATTTGGAGTGAAAGCCTTTACAAAAGTTTGCGATTTGGAGGATATAGATGTTTTAGTAACAGATTGGAATGTAGATGAACATTTATTAAAAAAATATAAAAAAGTCATAAACACCGTTTTGACATGTGAGAAACCTTAGTAAAGTAAAACCTTTCTATGTTAGAAAGGTTTTTTTGTTGCGAAATAACTGGGTTTTCGGGTCTTAAAACTTTCTTTCACAAGCGATAAAGAATATTTTCACAAAGCAGGATTTTTTGATAATCCACAGAATATCATATAATATAGTAACAAAATCACACAAAACGTCACGAAAGCCAAAAAGCCTAAAAAATGTGCAATTAAAATTTTGAGGAAAGGAGGGCAGTTAAATTTTAGGCTGAGGCTTGATAGTAACAATACATACAAATAAATGGAGGAGGGCTTATATGTCATTTGACCAGCTCATTTTATGGGTTATGGCTATTGGAATTATCTTGGGTGGCATTGACCGCATACTAGGAAACCGCTTTGGCCTGGGAGAGCAATTCGAAGAAGGTTTTAATGCAATGGGTCCTTTGGCCTTAGGTATGGTAGGTATCGTTACTTTAGCACCCGTAATTGCAAAGGTTTTAGGCCCAGTCATAATACCCCTATTTAATATGATAGGTGCCGACCCCGCCATGTTTGCCACTATACTTGCCAACGATATGGGAGGTTATCCCCTGGCCATGGAGCTAGCTCAAAACGAACAGGCAGGTTTACTTGCAGGTCTCATAGTTGCAGCTATGCTAGGTTGCACCATCGTTTTTTCAATTCCAGTTGGATTAGGCCTGATAGAATACGAAGACAGACCTTTCTTTGCTAAAGGTTTGCTGGTCGGACTTATCACCATACCCTTCGGAGGAATAGTGGGAGGTCTCGTGGCAGGTTTTGACTTGGGAATGGTATTTATTAACATGATACCCGTAATAATTCTATCTGTAATACTTGCCCTCGGATTAGTATATATTCCCAATGCCATGATAAAAGGTGCTTTGGCCTTCGGTAAATTTATCCTAGTGGTTATTACTGTGGGTCTCGCCGCAGCAGCTTTCCAGGAATTAACTGGGGTTGTCCTGATACCTGGCATGGCTCCCATTATGGATGGTTTAATCATCATTGGTCAAATTGGAGTAGTCTTGTTAGGTACATTCCCCATCTTAACACTCCTAGTTAAAGCCCTGGAAAAACCATTAAACGCCATTGGCCAAAAACTAGGCATGAACGCTACAGGAGCCGCCGGCATTGTATTTACCTTGGCCAACAGTATTCCCGTTTACAAAATGATGAAGGACATGGACAATCGAGGTAAGGTCATAAATACGGCATGGCTTGTGCCTGCAACGGCAGCTTTGGGAGATCACCTGGGCTTTACTGCCGGTGTAAGGCCGGATATGATAACACCGGTGGTAGCAGGAAAACTTGCAGCAGGGGTGCTGGCTATAGTCCTTGCCGCCTGGGCTTGTCGGGATTTAACTGAAAAAATGGCAGCAAATTAATATAAAAAAATAAAACTGGAGGTGCCGTAAGTGGCTAAAAAATATTTCTTGGGGTTAGATCAAGGGACAACTGGTACTACGGCGATGATTTTAGATGAAAACTGGGATGTAGTATCCATGGTAAATTGTGAACACACCCAGTATTATCCAAAACCAGGATGGGTTGAACACGACCCTATGGAAATATGGGAAAAGACCAAAGAAGCAGTGGGCAAAGCCTTACAAGAGGCAAAAGTAAACATTGGAGATTTAAAAGCCATCGGCCTTGACAACCAGGGGGAGACGGTTTTAGTTTGGGATAAGAATACGGGAGTTCCTGTATATAATGCCATTGTATGGCAGGACCGCCGTACATCAGATATGGCAGACAGACTAAAAGAAGAGTGGGGAGATGTAATCAAAGAGAAGACAGGTCTGGTTGTTGACTCCTATTTTTCAGCTCTTAAAATAAAATGGATACTGGAAAATGTGGATGTGGAAGGGGCCAGGGAAAGAGCTGAAAAAGGAGAATTGATAGCTGGCACTATAGACACATGGCTAATATGGAAAATGACAAATGGCAGATTGCACATGACTGACTATTCCACTGCTTCCCGAACGATGCTTTTAAATATACACACTGGCAAATGGGATCAAGATATTATTAGCAAACTGGAAATTCCAGATAAAATGCTACCCACAATTTATTCCTCCAGTATGTTATACGGCTATACAGACCCTGATAGTTTTCTGGGCGGCAAAATCCCCATTGCGGGAAACATTGTAGATCAGCAGTCAGCCCTTTTCGGTCAGGCATGCTTTAAGCCCGGCACTGTCAAGACCACGTATGGAACTGGATGCTTCATGCTCATGAATACCGGCTATAAAATCGTGGACTCTCCAAATGGCCTTTTGACTACTGTTGCCTGGGGTCTTGACGACAAAATTAGTTTTGCTCTAGATGGCGGCGTTTATATTACAGGAGCGGCAATTCAGTGGCTCAGAGATGGTCTTGGCATTATAGCCAGTGCCAAAGAGACTGAGGAAATTGCCAAATCAGTGGAAGACACTGGAGATCTCTTCTTTGTACCAGCATTTACAGGTTTGGCAGCTCCCTATTGGGATCAATATGCTCGCGGGATGATGGTAGGTATTACGGGTGGAACTACAAAAGCCCATATAGTTCGAGCAACTTTAGAGAGCATAGCCTTCCAAGTAAATGAAATCTTGAAAGTAATGCGTCAAGATTCTGGCATTGACATTAATGTAATGAGAGTAGACGGAGGCCCAGTTAGAAACGGTTTCTTGATGCAGTTCCAGGCTGACATTTTAGGCATCCCTGTAGATGTTCCTGTAATTACCGAAACTACTGCTTTAGGTGCTGCATACTTAGCAGGATTAGGGGTAGGAGAATTTAGCAGCTTAGATGAAATCGAAGAAAAGTGGAAACTGGCCAAGAGATATGAACCCCAAATGGAACAAAGCAAGCGTGAGTATTTGTGCGAGCGCTGGGAAAAGGCTGTAGAGCGGGCAAGAGCTTGGGCTGAAAGATAGAAAAAACTTAAATATGGCGGGGCGACTGATTAAGTTCAGTCACCCGCCATTAGATGTTAATGTTTTGTCAAAGAAAGGAGTTATAGCATGTCGATGATGGATGTAGTTATAATAGGTGCCGGTGCAGTGGGATCGGCTATAGCAAGAGAATTATCAAGATATGAATTAAAAGTTGTAGTGGTAGACAAAAATGAAGACGTAGGTGGTGATGCTTCTAAATCCAACAGCGGTATTGTCCATACAGGTTACGATGCAACTCCAGGTACGTTAGAATCCAGGTTGGTAGTTGCTGCAAACCCCATGTTTGATAAGCTTGCCAAAGAATTGGATATACCATTTAAAAGATGTGGTGCAATACTTACAGCAGTAACTCAAGAGGAATATGAACTTCTTCCGGAGCTTTTTAGGAAGTCTCACAAAAATGGCGTTTACGATGTGGAAATGCTCACTGCCGAGCAGGCAAGGAATTTGGAGCCTAATATTTCACCGGAGGTAAAAGGTGGAATCTACATTCCCAGAGAAAGCATTGTAGATCCCTTTGCCTTAGTTGTGGCCTACGCTGAAAATGCTGCAATGAACGGAGTCCAGTTCAAACTATCCACAAAGGTTATTGATATTCAGGTAGAAGATGGCAAAGTAACGAAAGTTGTGACAGATAAAGGGGAAATACCAACAAGGTTTGTAATCAACGCGGCTGGACTTTACACAGACGACATCGCTAAAATGGTAGGCCAATGCGATTTTACCGTCCATCCCGATAAAGAGGATTATGCGGTAACATCCGAAGGGTTGGAGGAGATCATTGAAAGTGTGCGGCGTTTATTGCCGGCAGCATCTCCAAAAGACACTATAACACAGTACTCAGGACTCAGGCCTGTAAAGACTCCAGAAGGCTACAAAATTGAGGCTTCAAAAGAAGTTAAGGGATATGTGGGGGTCACTGGTGTCAGGTCCACTGGTGTGACTGCTTCTGTTTCCATAGCAGCATATGTAGCTGATATTTTGGCTGATGAAGGTTTAGATCTAAAGCCAAAGACCAACTTTGAGCCTTATCGAACTGGATTTACAAAATTCAATGAACTTTCCTGGAAAGAAAAGGATGAACTGATAAAACGAAATCCGCTATATGGTCATGTGATTTGCCGCTGCGAGACTGTGACGGAAGGGCAAATTGTGGAAGCTATCCACAGACCTATTCAGGCTAAATCATTAGATGCCATAAAGCGACGTTTGTGGGCGGGTACTGGCCGCTGCCAGGGAGGTTTTTGCAGCCCCAGGATAGTGGAAATCCTGGCCAGAGAATTAAATGTTCCAGCAGAAACTATAACAAAACACAGAAAAGGGTCTGAAATCCTGACCGGCCCTAATAGATTGGGGGATTAAGCATGTTTGAGACAAATTATGATGTAGTGATAATTGGTGCCGGACCTGCAGGCCTTGCTGCAGCTATCGAAACCAAAAAAGTTGGGACACAAAAAGTGCTCTTGGTGGAAAGAGATCATACTTTGGGAGGAATACTTCAACAGTGCATCCACCCAGGCTTTGGACTGCACTTATTTGACGAAGAATTAACAGGTCCTGAGTATGCTTATCGATTTATTGAGCAAATCAAGCCCCTTGGCATAGATGTATTGCTAAACACCATGGTTCTGGATATAGACAGGGATGATAACAGAATTTATGCAGTAAACCGAGACAAAGGGGTCTGCAATATAGGCTACAAGTCCCTAGTTTTAGCTATGGGATGTCGTGAGCGGACCAGAGGAGCTATAGCTATTCCTGGTACCAGACCGGCGGGAATTTTTACAGCCGGCACTGCTCAAAGATATATCAATATGCAGGGCTATATGGTGGGAAAAGAATTTGTTATTCTAGGTTCAGGAGATATTGGCATGATTATGGCCAGACGCCTTACCTTGGAAGGCGCTAAAGTAAAGGCAGTAGTAGAAATCATGCCATATCTTGCAGGCCTAACTAGAAACAAAGTTCAATGTCTAGATGATTTTGATATACCCCTTTATTTAAGACACACAATCATAGATATAAAGGGAAAAGACCGGGTGGAAAAAGTAACAGTGTCAAAAGTTGATGATAATTTCAATCCAATAAAAGGCACTGAATGGGATATAGATTGTGATACGGTGCTTTTATCCGTAGGCTTAATTCCAGAAAATGAGCTTTGAAAACATATTTGCTTGCGGCAATGTATTGCATGTAAATGATTTAGCTGATAATGTCACTGTGGAAAGTCAGATAGCTGGCATGTATGCTGGTTTAAACGCCCTTGGCAAGGAATTCAAAATTAAAAAGGTAACAGAGTGCATTCCAGGTGATGGTATAAGGTATGTGGTGCCCCATAAAATAGAAGTTATTGATGAAATGGAAGACATAACCTTGTATTTCAGAGTTAAAGAACCAGCCAGAAATGCCACCCTTGAAATCGTGTCAAAGGGAGAAACAATTGCTCGAGTAAGAAGACAGAAAATTAACCCCGGCGAAATGGAAAAAATGAGAATAAAAGCTGATGCAATCGAAAAGTTAGGTGATGAGCTAATAGTCCGTGTAGCGGAGGTGAAGAGCTGATGCAAAAAACTTTCACATGTATAATTTGTCCTATTGGATGTGAAATCACCGTAACTGCCACAGGAGATACCATAGAAAAAATCGAAGGGAATGAATGTAAACGAGGCATACAGTATGTCACTGATGAATTTTTAAATCCCAAGAGAATTTTAACAACCACAGTAAAGATAGAAGGAGCCTCCTTGCCTGTAGCTTCTGTGAGAAGTGATAAAGCTTTACCCAAGGATAAGATTTTTGACTGCATGGAAGTCTTAAAAAAGACAAAGGTTAAAGCTCCAGTAAAAATGGGGCAAGTTGTCGTTGAAAATATTCTAGATACAGGTGTGAATATCATTATCACCAGGTGTTAGGACTTTTCCAAATGCACATATATTTTGTCAAACATATGATAAAAATAACTTTGGATACACAAACCCCCACAATGGGGGTTTTTTGTGCAATAAACAACTAGTTGTAAAATATATGAACGAGTTCCCTGCTTTGTTTAAGAAGCTCCAATGTCGGAAAACCGGTATTTAAGTAGGATTTTCACCTTTATTGTTGAAATATATAAAAAAAAGAGAGATTTTCTAGAAGAAATTGAATCTGAAGAAAAAAAGAAAACGTGTATATAGATGTAATTTTGTACAACAAAAAATCCTCCTTTTTATCAGGAGGGTGATGTCTATAGTATTGGTAGCCATAGGGGGATTCGAACCCCCGTTACCGCCGTGAGAGGGCGGCGTCCTAAACCCCTAGACGATATGGCCATGGCTGCGGGACCAGGATTCGAACCTGGACAACATGATCCAGAGTCATGGGTGCTACCGTTACACAATCCCGCAGCAATATTATTGACTTGGCAATTATAAATTATAAAGTATTAGACTTAATCTGTCAATACCTAGTTTAACATCCGCAAGTGCTGCAGCTTCCACCGCTGCATGAGCTGCAAGATGAACTGCTGGAACTTCCCTTTGACATGTAAAAAAATCCGGTGAACAGTTGCTGTACACTTCCGCTGCACTTGGGGCAGCGAACTTTGTCTTTATTTTTTATGCTGACAAATTCACTAAAACGATGACCACATTTTTGGCATTCAAAATCAAAAGTAGGCATTTTTATATTCCCCTCTTTATCTTTTATTATTAGTGAAAATATTATATTCTATTGTAATCTTTGAAAGCCTTTTCCATTTCGCGGTTGGCATCGCGCCGTTTAATATCTTCCCGCTTGTCATAAAGAGCCTTACCTTTTGCAAGGGCCAATTCTACTTTAATAAGTCCCCTTTCATTTAAATACACTTTAAGGGGAATAAGGGTGAGACCTTTTTCTTTAACTTGTCCAGCAAGTCGATGGATTTCCTTTTTGTGCATCAGCAATTTCCGGGTTCTCAAAGGGTCTTCGTTGAAGATATTACCCTTTTCATAGGGACTTATATGCATATTGTATAAAAACAATTCACCATTTTCCACTCTGGCAAAACTGTCTTTGAGATTGCCTTTACCTTCCCGTAGAGATTTTACCTCGGTTCCCACTAAGGCTATGCCTGCCTCAAAAGTTTCCAATATATGATAATCATGTCTAGCTTTTCGATTGGTAATCAGGTCACGAGATTTATTTTTCAATGTTTAAACCTCCACTTGATGGAAATACTCTAATCTATTATAACACACCTTTACATAGCCGCAAT
Organism: Bacillota bacterium; assembly: GCA_023622055.1. Classification (GTDB taxonomy): domain Bacteria; phylum Bacillota; class Thermosediminibacteria; order Thermosediminibacterales; family Tepidanaerobacteraceae; genus DTU063. The sequence goes on along the minus strand of JAMNZY010000107.1, from coordinate 313 downwards.
TAAAAAGTGTAATAAAAATAGGTGGCAGGTATCTTTTTTTCCCGCCACCCCGACTATTAACTTGGAGCATTTTAGAAATCTTATAGATATTTGAGGCTGCAAGAACCGTCCCCTTGGTCGCTTACGCTCCACAGCATATTATAGTGATTCTTCGTAAATCTTTTCAATAACTTGTTCAGTTACTTCTACTGGAGCGAGGGAGAGCAAACCATCTAGAGATGGCGTTGTCTTGGCCAGTTCTACCAGAGTTGGAATATCATCTTTAGTAAAGCCAAAGTCTGAAAGTTTCTGAGTGCACCCCACGTTAAAGAGC
>JAMNZY010000144.1 GCA_023622055.1 Bacillota bacterium | reverse complement strand
TATTTACTAAATGATAAACAAGCAATAAAGGAAGTTGAATTGAAAGATAGCGAAATCCGAGACAAGGTATTTGCAATACTTCGGTCCAAAGATTATGAATCAGTTAAGGACAGCAACGGCATGGAAGAGCTGAGAAAAGAAATTAAAGAATCACTAAACCAACTGTTAAATGGCGGACGAATTATGGATGTATTTTTTACTGACATTATAGTAAAATAAGTGGATGGGGGCGAACACATTGTCTGATATACTTTCTCAAAGTGAAATCGATGCACTTCTGGCAGCCTTATCCACGGGAGAGGTAAAAGCTGAAGATATAAAAAGTAAAGAATCGGATAAAAAAATTAGGCCTTATGATTTCAAGCGCCCTAATAAATTCTCAAAAGAACAGCTTCACACATTGAGTATGATTCACGAAAATTTTGCTAGATTACTCACAACCTATCTTTCAGCTAAACTTAGAACACTTGTCCAAATCAATGTGTTTTTTGTTGAGCAGATGACGTATAATGAGTTTATTATTTCTGTTGCTAATCCTTCTATTATAGCAGTTGTTGACTTTTCGCCATTAAAAGGTGCTGCTCTAATTGAAATGAATCCAACTATTGCCTTTGCAATTATCGATAGATTATTGGGCGGGCCCGGTGAGTTTAAGGAAAAATCCCGAGAACCCACTGATATTGAAAGCAGCATTTTAAGCAAGGTATTTAAAAAAATGACAAATATACTCACCGAGGCATGGCAAGATGTGGCAGAAATTAGAGCAGCTATGGAAAAGTTAGAGACTAATTCCCAATTTGTGCAATTGGTCTCACCCAACGAAGCAGTGGCACTAATCACCTTCAATGTAAAAGTTGGCAATAGTGAAGGCATGATAAATATTTGTATCCCTCATATAGTTTTAGAACCAATTATGCCTAAGCTGTCTACGCGAATATGGTTATCTACCAGTGGTGAGCAGCATGAAAAGACTAAGGCAGTTATAACAGACAAAGTATATGATATGAAAACAGAGATTAGGGCAGAACTGGGCAGGTCTCGTGTAACTGTAGGGGAATTTATAAATCTGTCTGTTGGCGATGTAATAACTTTGAATAAATATATAAATGACGGAATTGATTTATATGTAAAAGACAAATTAAAATTTTCAGGAACCATAGGAATTTATCGCAATAAAATGGCAGTAAAAGTCCAAAAAACCTATGAAATGGAGGACTGATTTGATGGATGAGCAGCTGTTGTCTTCTGAAGAAATAAGAGAACTTACAAAAGGATTATCTGAATTTGAAAATCTTGAAATAACGAAAGAAGAAATTGATACATTAGGAGAGATTGGAAATATTTCTATAGGAACATCAGCCACGACTTTATATTCTCTCCTTCGAAATAAAGTTACTATCACTACTCCCAAAGTATTTATTACAACTATTCAAGAGTTAAAAGAAGCTCATCCTATACCATTTATTAGCGTAGAAGTTTCTTATACGAAAGGATTAAGTGGTAGTAATTTAATGATAATTAAGGAAAACGACGCGAAGGTAATTGCCGATTTAATGATGGGAGGAGATGGTACTAACATTGACGTAGAATTAGATGAAATGCGAATGAGTGCCGTAGGGGAAGCTATGAATCAAATGATGGGTTCTGCTGCAACTTCCCTTTCAACAATGCTGAAAAAAGAAATTAATATATCACCTCCAAGTTTGACGAAAATAAATTTTGCCACTGATTCTTTAAAAGGGTATTTTGATGAACACGAAGATATAGTCACCATATCTTTTAGAATGGAAGTAGGAGACTTTTTAAATACTGAGATAATGCAGCTTATGCCAATACCCTTTGCAAAAGAGCTAGTTAGACAACTTCATGCCCTGTCAACAACACCAGACCAACCTGATGTTGATAGGGAAAGCTTAAAGGCTGATGAAAAGGAAGAACAGAAAACTGTTCATGTTGCACAGGAGCAAAGTCATATGCCAAAAAAAGAACCAATTAAGAATTTACAAGATACAACCACAACCACAAATGTTTCCACTAATGTCACGGTGAAACCTGTTCAATTTCAACATTTTGAAGAAGAGCCGATGCTCACTAGTAGCTCAAGCATAGATTTAATATTAGATGTTCCCCTGGAAGTGACAGTAGAGCTAGGTAGGACAAGTAAGACCATTAAAGAAATTTTAGAAATATCTCCCGGAACTATTGTAGAATTGGATAAAATGGCGGGAGAACCTGTGGATATTTTAGTAAATGGTAAATTAGTAGCCAAAGGTGAAGTTGTTGTCATAGATGAAAACTTTGGCGTAAGAATAACAGAAATATTAAACTCTATTGATAGGGTTAAGAGTTTACAGTAATAGGAGGATGAGATTAATGGGCGGAATATTAATAGTAGATGATGCTGCTTTTATGAGGATGATGATAAAAGACATACTGACTAAAAATGGCTATACTGTGGTAGGAGAAGCAGAAAATGGTGCCGTTGCGGTAGAAAGTTATAAAGAACTAAAGCCTGATTTAGTAATCATGGATATAACCATGCCTGAAATGGATGGTATTGAAGCAGTGAGAAGAATAAAAGCCGATGATCCTTCTGCACGGATTATTATGTGTTCTGCCATGGGACAGCAAGCAATGGTTATAGATGCTATACAAGCTGGCGCGAGAGACTTTGTGGTAAAACCTTTTCAACCAGAAAGGGTTATTGAAGCAGTAAAAAAAGCCCTTGCGTCTTAAAGAGGTTTTTAGAATGAAAAAAAGCACTACCCGTATTATCATGTTTACAATATTTGCAATACTTCTTATTACAACACAAGTATTTGCAGCTCCTGTTGACATAGAAAACTTAGAAAAATACGATTTTGATATTCCTGACAACATAACAAATGAAAGGGTTTCAGCTCCCCTAAGTGTTATGACATTTATAGTGTATTTTATATTTTTCATTCTAATAGTTGCTTTAGCTTATTTTACCACTCGTTGGATAGGTAAACACCAAAGGGCAATTAGAGTAAAAAGCAAATACATGGAGATAGTTGATAGCTTACAACTTGGTGGAGACAATGCACTGTATATAGTAAAATCACCTGAAGGATTATTGCTCCTTGGCGCAGGAAAAGAGGGAGTGAATCTATTGAAAACGTTGGGAGCTGAAGAAGCAGAATTGATTATGCAAGCCGAGGAAAATCTGCTGGAAGACAGTTTTTCCATTCATTTAGGCAATTATTTGAGCAAAATCAAAGGGATTACTAAACACAACAAATTTGGTGGGTCAAAATGAAATCAAGTAAAAGTTTTCTGCAAAAGACAATATATGCAACTTTAATTATAGTGAATTTACATAAAGGGGCTTTTGCTGCTCCAGAAGATTTTCCAATACCGTCGTTTCCCTTTATAGAGCCTGCTGAAACCCCAGGAGATGTAAGTTTAACACTTCAAGTGATACTTCTGCTAACTATAATATCATTAGCACCTTCTATTTTAATAATGCTCACTTCCTTTACCAGGACAATAATTGTCCTTTCCTTTGTTAGAAACGGCATGGGAGTTCAGCAAGTACCCCCTACTCAGGTGCTCATTGGTCTTGCCTTGTTTCTGACAATATTTATAATGGCTCCTGTATGGAGTCAAATAAATGAAGAGGCATTTCAGCCATACATAAATCAGGAAATAAATACGACGGAAGCACTACAAAGGGCTCAGATTCCCTTGCGCAATTTTATGTTCAGGCAGACGAGAGAAAAGGATTTAGCCCTTTTTGTGCACTATGCTAGGCTGGAAAAACCTATAAGTTCTTTAGACGATATACCTACTTATGTGCTGATTCCAGCCTTTATAATAAGTGAACTAAAAACAGCCTTTCAAATGGGTTTTGTTATATTCATACCCTTTTTAGTGATTGACATGATTGTGTCAAGTACTCTCATGTCCATGGGAATGTTAATGCTCCCCCCAATAATGATATCATTGCCTTTTAAAATATTACTTTTTGTTATGGTAGATGGGTGGAATCTGGTAATCAATTCCATAATAACAGGGTTTCGTTAGATTTTAAGGATGTGACAAAATGACCCAAGAGACAATAATTTACTTGGCTCGAGAAGCAATTTCTGTGGTGTTGCTTGTTGCTGCACCCATGCTTGGTCTTGGCATGCTGGTGGGAATCACAGTAAGTATTCTTCAGGCAACAACACAAATACAGGAGCAGACCCTTACTTTTGTTCCAAAAATTATTGCAGTTATGGTCGCAATTCTTATATTTGGACCATGGATGTTGACAATAGTAACAGAGTTTACTCAAAAACTGTTTTACGAACTTCCAAATTTTATAAATTAGGTTAGGATATTATGGAAATAAATTTTGAAACATCTTTATTAAAATTTTTGCTTATTTTATTTAGATGTTTAGGCTTTATGCTAATTACTCCAGTATTTGGCCGGCGTGAAATTCCTGTACAAGCAAAAATAGGTTTAGCAGCCCTTTTGTCTATTATTATTTATCCATTTGTCCCTGATATTAGTTTTAGTAGTAATCTATGGATTTTGGCTGCTAGTATATTAAAAGAGTTTATGACAGGGATAACAATGGGCTATGGGGTTTTTCTACTTTTTTCTTCTCTGTACTTAGCCGGTGAGATAATCGATATGGAAATGGGCTTTGGGATAGTCAATGTTTTGGATGTGCAAAGTAATACACAAGTGCCCTTGATGGGGAATTATTTTTATATTTTAACCATACTATTATTTTTAACGGCTAATGGCCATCATGTATTAATTTCAGCCATTTTGAAAAGTTATGATATGATGCCTCTAGGTGAAGCTGTATTTCAAGAAGGCCTGTTAAATAATATAATTGTAAATTTTAAAGACATGTTTTTCATTGGCATTAAGGTAGCTTTGCCAGTGGTGTCAATTATTTTTTTAACAGATTTAGCCTTAGGCATTATTGCGAGAACGGTTCCCCAGATGAATGTGTTTATGGTGGGCCTTCCAATAAAAATTACTGTTGGATTTATAAGCATGATAATGGTTTTTCCAATGTTTTTTATAATAATTGATGCAATTTACAATGGCAGCTATGAAAAAATTTTAATAACAATTAAAGAAATGTTGGTAAGACCATGAACTTACAATTTTTTGCTCAGGAAAAGACAGAAAAAGCTACTCCTAGACGGCGCCAAAAGGCAAGAGAAAGAGGTCAAGTTTTTTCCAGCAGGGAACTAAGCTCTGCTTTTATTCTACTAGCAAGTATTATTTTATTTAGGATAATTGGCAAAAATTCAATTATTAATATGACACAGATTTTTAACTTTTTTTTAAGTGAGTCAATAAATAGAGAGGATATTTTTACACATAGTGGGATTATTACACTACTATATGAAACAGTAAATGTTATAGCAAAAGTAGTTTTACCAATTATACTTGGTGTATTTTTCGTTTGTTTACTTGTAAATTATATGCAGGTTGGCTTTGTACTGAGTTTGGAGCCCATTTCTCCAAAACTTGAGCGAATAAATCCATTGGAAGGCTTTAAGCGTATCTTTTCTCGAAGAAGCCTTCTGGAGTTGGCAAAATCCATTTTTAAAATATTGTTGATAACTTATGTGCTATATACCGTTGTTAACAAAAATAAAAATCTATTTCCTTTAATGTTAGATATGAGTTTAGCCGATTCGCTGGGCCTAATTTTAAGTATAGCTTTTGAAATGGGAATTAAAGCAGCAATTACATTATTAATTTTGGCTGTTTTTGACTATTTCTATCAATGGTATGAATATGAAAAAGGTCTTATGATGTCAAAGGAAGACATAAAAGAAGAGTATAAAGAAGTGGAAGGCAATCCTCAGATAAAATCCAGAATTAGACAAGTTCAGCGACAGATGGCTCGCAGCAGGATGATGAAAGATGTGGAAAGAGCCGATGTTATTATCACAAACCCTACTCATTATGCAGTGGCCCTGGCATATGATTCAACAATGCATTATGCACCGGTGGTATTGGCCAAAGGAGTGGATAAACTGGCTGAGAGAATAAAGGAAATAGGATTAGAACATGATATCCCCATTGTTGAAAATAGGGAATTGGCTCAAACCTTGTATAAGACAGTGGAAGTGGGAGACATAATACCAGAGTCTTTATATAATGCAGTAGCTGAGATACTGGCCTTTGTCTACAGTATGAGGGAGAGGAGGTCATAAAAATGGAGCTAGGCGATATAGCAGTTGCCCTAATGTCTATTGCAATAATTATAATGATGGTAATACCACTACCGGCTGCATTACTAGATTTGTTATTGGTATTTAATATAACTTTTTCTCTGATAATCCTTTTGATTTCAATGAATACAGAAAGACCTCTGGATTTTTCCATTTTTCCTTCCCTCTTATTAATAGCAACAATGCTGAGACTTTCCCTTAATGTATCATCATCTAGGCTAATTTTGATAGATGGATATGCAGGGAAAGTTATAGAGTCTTTTGGCAACTTTGTAATCAGAGGGAATCCCCTAGTTGGATTTATCATTTTTATCATTATTGTAATCGTGCAGTTTATTGTAATAACCAAGGGTGCCGAGAGGGTGGCAGAAGTTGCCGCTAGGTTTACCCTTGATGCCATGCCCGGCAAGCAAATGAGTATTGATGCAGACTTAAATGCGGGAATTATCAGTGAAAGTGAAGCCCAAAAAAGAAGGCAGGAGATTCAAAAAGAAGCAAATTTTTACGGAGCAATGGATGGTGCCAGTAAATTTGTCAAAGGGGACGCTATAGCAGGTATTATTATAGTGATAATCGATATAATCGGTGGTCTCATTACAGGAATGGTATTTCAAGGTTTAGAATTTGGTGAGGCATTGAGCAGATACACTCTTCTTACTGTAGGCGACGGTCTTGTGAGTCAGATTCCTGCTCTTTTAATATCTATGGCAACTGGTATAATTGTTACAAAGGCTGCCAGTTCTGGTCATCTTGGCCAGGATCTTGTACGGCAGTTGACTTCATATCCCAAGCTACTTCTTCTGTCTGCAGGAGCATTGGCCCTTTTTGCCATAATCCCAGGACTGCCCTTCTTTCCTTTTATTGCCTTAGCAGGCACCTTAGGTTATATGGGGATGTCTTTAGATAGAGCGTCTAAACAGAAAGATCAAGAAGTAGAGCAGCTGCAAAAAGAAAGAGAATTAGAGGAAATGAGGAAACCGGAAAATATATATTCATTGTTGCAAGTAGACCCAATAGAAGTAGAATTTGGGTATAATATAATTCCCCTGGCAGATAGCAATCAAGGTGGAGATTTATTAGACAGAGTAGTAATGATTCGAAGGCAGTGCGCCTTAGATTTAGGATTAGTAGTTCCCATGATAAGACTCAGAGACAATATACAACTGACCCCAAATGAGTACGTAATTAAAATTAAGGGCGTTGAAGCTGCAAGAGGAGAACTTAGAACAGACAGCTTTATGGTCATGAATCCTACAGGAGGCCCCATTGAAATTGATGGCATTGAAACAAGGGAGCCTGCTTTTGGCCTCCAAGCTCGGTGGATATCCAGTGATAAAAAAGAACAAGCCGAACTTAAAGGTTATACAATAGTAGACGCATCTTCAGTACTTGCAACACACCTAACAGAAGTTATAAAGGCTTATGCACATGAGCTCCTTGGCCGTCAAGAAGTAAAGAACCTGTTAGACAATTTAAAAAATCAGTATCCCGCTTTAGTGGAAGAAATTGTTCCCAAAATTATTTCAGTAGGGGAAATACAAAAAGTACTGTCAAATTTACTTAAAGAAAATGTGCCTATTAGAGATATGGTAACAATTCTAGAGACCCTAGGTGATTATGCTGCACTTACTAAAGATACTGACATGTTAACAGAATATGTTAGACAGAGGTTAAAGCGTGTAATTACTGAGCGATTTGTAACCGGAAAGAGTGCAAAAGTAATCACCTTAGATGGCTCTGTAGAGGATTTAATTTTAGATTCTATTCGCCAAAGTGAAGAAGGTTCTTACATAGCAATAGAACCCTCATTGGTACAAAAAATCAGAAATTCCCTTGTAAAGCTGATAAACAACTTAAATATGAAAGGCATAGCTCCTATTGTGCTGACAAGCCCAATGGTCAGAATGTACTTTAGGAAACTTATTGAGGATTATATTTCCTTTCTGCCGGTTTTATCCTACAATGAGCTGGAACCAGGTGTAGAAGTGCAATCAGTCGGGATGGTGACTTTAAATGAAAATTAAGACTTACGTAGCTGATAATATTCAAGAGGCATTTTATAAAGTAAAAACTGATTTAGGAAAAGATGCCGTAATCCTTAAGACAAAGCACATAAAAAAGGGCGGATTCCTTGGTCTGTTTGCAAAAAGAATGGTAGAGGTTGTTGCTGCCAATGATATAAAACCAAATTTGGATTTACCCACAAAGCCGGATTTTAGCAAATTGCCACCTATTTCAAAACCTAAAGAAACTGAATCTATTGCTGAAATTAAAGATATAAAAACAGACATTGAACAGGTTAAGGATTTACTAAACAAACTGTATTTGGATAAAACACAACAAGATAATGCCCCAGCTGTAGACATGCCTTCCCTTTTAAAAAAATATTATGACAGAATGTGTGAGATGGAAATCCTACCTGAAATTATAAACACGTTAATCGACAATACAAAAAATTCCATCTCAGATACAGATTTAAATAACAAAACTTTATTATATAATACTCTGAAAAAAGAGATAATCTCCTTTATTGATGAGGTTGAGCCAATCTCACTATCTGACAAAAATAATGTGGTAGCCTTTGTAGGTCCTACGGGTGTTGGCAAAACCACGACTATAGCAAAACTCGCAGCTCACTTTGTCCTGTATAAAAACAAAAAGGTTGCCATGATAACGGCTGATACATTTAGAGTCGGTGCCATAGAACAACTAAAACATTATGGAGATCTTTTGGAAGTACCAGTTCATGTGGTTTATAGGCCGGAAGATGTAAAAGAGATTTTAACAGAGTTAAAAGATTATGATTTATTATTAGTTGACACTATGGGATTTAGCCCCAATAACCGCATTCAGATAAAAAAGGTTAAGAACCTACTTGATATATTAAATCCTGACGATATTTATGTGGTAGTAAGTGCAGCTACGAAAAATCAGGATATGGTTGACATACTGAACAATTATAAAGAACTTCAATATAAAAAGATTATAGTAACCAAGCTTGATGAAACAAAATCCTATGGCATTATTTTAAATGCTATAAACATAAGCGGATGCAAACTTTCTTATTTGACTACGGGTCAAAATGTTCCTGATGACATTGAAGTTGCCTCAGGTGACAAGATAGCCGATTTGATTTTGGGGGAAGTAAAAGATGTATGAACAGGCTCTAAAGCTTAGGAAAATTATGGAGCAAAAGAAATCTCCCACAGAGCTTAACAAAAATGTAAGGGTTTACTGTGTCACAAGCGGCAAAGGCGGAGTAGGTAAAACCAATTTATCCGTAAATTTAGGTTTGGCATTTCAAAACCAGGGAAAGCAAGTGCTCTTAATTGATGCGGATTTAGGTCTTGCAAATATCGATGTTGTAACTGGACTTTATCCCAAGTATAATCTTTCTCATATATTAACTACTGGAAAATCCATTCAAGATATTATACTTAAAGGTCCAAGAGGAATTTCTATACTTCCTGGAGCATCAGGTTTTTATGAATTGGCCAACCTATCAAATACTCAGCTTGAGATCCTGATAGAAAGTTTTAAGAGAATTTCTGGAAATTTTGATATAATTATTATAGACACCAGTGCAGGAATATCAAAAAGTGTATTAAGTTTCATTCAGTCCTCTGATGAAATTATAGTAGTGACTACTCCGGAGCCAAGTGCGGTAACGGATGCCTATGCCCTTATAAAAGTTGCCCACAGACATTGCAATAAAATACATTTAATAGTGAACAAGACGGATAATTATAAAGAAGCGCAATTTACAATGGAAAAGCTGACAAAAGCAGCAAAGAAATTTCTAAATGTAGATATTGATTATTTAGGTTTTGTATTAGAAGATAAATCCATCCATAGAGCAAATATGGAGCAAGTACCTTTTCTAATCAAGTATCCACAAGGCCTGGCTTCCAAATGTTTAATAAATATAACCAGTAAACTTTTATTTGGAGAACAATCACCCATTGAAAGTACAGTAACCGTTGATGGGTGGTTCAAAAGACTAATTACATTAATAAAATCAAATGTGGGGGCTATGCAGTAGTGTTTGATCGTTTTTTAGAAATAGGGATGAAGACTTTAATAGAAGTTACAAGAGATGATAAAGAGTATTTTTTCCCTTCTAAAGTAGAAGATATCGATAAAGACATAATTACACTAGGCATGCCTATAAAAGGTGGGAAAACTTTTTTTATAAACATTGATGAAAAAATAAAAATTTACTTTTCAAGAAAAGGTTCATTTTACTGCATAGAAGGCGAAGTGGAAAAAAAACGATATGAGCCAATACCTGTTATAACGATGCGCTCCTTGAGTCCTCCATACAAAAAGCAAAAGCGGAGTTTTTTCAGATTAAAAATTGTCTTACCAATAAAAATAAAAATATGCGGCACCGAGGATACTTTTTTAAGATATACCAGGGATATAAGTGGGGGAGGAATTAAGTTCTCCCATTCTGAGCCAATAGAAGAAGGGTCAAATATAGAAGTTAAAATTCCTGATATTTTAGGTGAAAAAATCATTAAAGCCTCAGTAGTAAGGACCGAACGAGTAGATATGAGAGGAATAAATAAGTACGATATAGCCATAGAGTTTGTGGACTTAGATGAGCGTTTACGGGATGAAATTGTAAAATTTTTACTAGCAAAACAAAGAGAGCTTAGACAAAAAGGCGTTGAGTGACTCCATTAAATACAGAGGTGAATTAAATGAACAATCAATATTTAGATGTGTTTTTAGAAGAAGCTAGAGAACATATTGAAAATTTAAACCAATATCTTTTGGAATTAGAAAAAAATCCTACTCAGGAAGTTGTAGATGAAATATTTCGTTCAGCCCACACTCTAAAAGGCATGTCTGGCACCATGGGTTTTACACAACTTTCTGAATTAACACACGAGATGGAAAATCTTCTACAAGAAATAAGAAGTAAGAAAATTAGCGTAGATGAAAGAATTATTGATTCTCTTTTAAATTGTGTAGACGTTTTAGAAGGATTAATAAATGATATAGAAGAACACGGCCAAGAACAACAGCGGGATATTTATACTGTTATACAAATGCTCAAAGGTCAAAATGATTTTGGTTTAAATGAGACAAAAGTATCTGCTGAAAATGAAAAAAAGGATGCCTTCAATTTCAATGAATATGAAGACAGAGTAGTCCGCAAAGCCTTAGGTGAAGGACTTAAGATATGGAAAATAAACGTAACCCTTGCTGATGAGTGCCTCTTAAAATCAGCTAGAGCATTCTTGGTTTTTAAGACATTGGAAGGATTTGGTGATATAATAAAGACAGAACCTTCTGTTGAGGATATTGAAGATGAAAAGTTTGAAAACCATTTTACGTTATACCTTATAACTTCAAGAGATAAAAAAGCAATACTGGATTCTTTAACTTCCATATCTGAGCTAAAGACCGTCGACATAAGGAATGTAGAAGAAGACTCAATTGTAGTGGAAAAAACAGATTCAGTTAAAGCAGCCGATGAAAATGGTACCAATGAAAGTGCAAAGTCTTTTTTAACTACGGAAAAAACATCAAAAGGGACTCATACTTTTAAAAAGACTACTAAAACTCTAAGAGTTGATATTGAGCGCTTGGACACTTTAATGAATTTAGTTAGCGAATTAATTATAATAAAAACCCGATTAGAAGATATAAAAGATAGTGATCATCAAGCATATCGTGAAACAGTGGAATATCTCGAGCGAATCACTTCAAATCTTCATGATGCAGTAATGAAGGCCAGAATGGTGCCTATAGAAAATGTCTTCAATAGATTTCCTAGGGTTGTCCATGATTTATCCCGGGAAATGTCTAAAAAGATTGATTTGGTCATAGAAGGTGCTGAAACTGAATTAGATAGAACGGTAATAGATGAGATTGGAGACCCACTTATTCATCTTATTCGAAATGCTGCCGACCACGGTATAGAAGATCCCCAAGAAAGAATCACGAAAGGCAAACCTGAACAGGGAACCATAAATTTAAAGGCTTATCAAGACGGAAACAATGTAATTATTGAAGTATCTGATGACGGTAAGGGAATTGATTTAAACGGTGTTCTAAAAAGAGCTATAGATGTAGGTTTAATAAAGGAGGAACAATCCAAAAACTTAAAAGAATATGAAATAACATCCCTGTTGTTTGAGCCGGGATTTAGCACTGCAAAGAAAATTACTGATGTTTCAGGAAGAGGGGTTGGTCTAGACGTTGTTAAAACCAAAATAGAGTCCCTTGGTGGCACCATTGAGATTGACTTTGTCAAAGACAAGGGCACCACTTTTCAAATCCGGCTTCCCCTTACCCTAGCCATCATCCAAGCATTAATGGTGCTGGTAGGTGACGAGAAATATGCTATTCCTCTTAGCTCTATAAAAGAAACGGTTACAGTAACTAAAGAACAAATAAAGACAGTACAAAAGCGTGAAGTAATTTTACTTAGAGGAAATGTAATACCAATAGTAAGGCTCAATGAAGTTCTTGAAACCAAGAAACTAGATGATAGTCAAGAAGATCTCACATTAGTGATAGTGAAAAAAGGTGAAAAAAATGTGGGATTGGCTGTGGATGACCTTATAGGCCAACAAGAAATAGTCATCAAAAGTCTTGGCAGTTTCTTAAAGGATATTAAGTTTATTGCTGGAGCCACAATACTAGGAAATGGTGAGGTCGCTCTAATACTTGATATAAATAAATTAATCTGAGGGAGGATTTAAAATGGCAGATAATATTCGTCAGTTTGTTGAGTTTAAAATAGGGGATGAAGAATACGGTATAGATATTTTACAGGTTAAAACCATAGAGAGAATGATGCCTATTACTAGAGTGCCGAAAGCTCCAAAGTTTGTAGAAGGAGTTATAAATTTGAGAGGAGAAATAGTCCCGGTTATAGATTTGAGAAAGCGATTTGATTTACCGCCTGCCGAAACTACTGATAATACCAGAATTATAATAGTATCAGTAGATGAAATAACTGTAGGTATGATTGTGGATTCTGCCACAGAAGTTGTACAACTGGCCCAAGAAGATATTGAACCGGCGCCGCCAATTACTAGCAGTATTGATTCTGACTATCTTGACGGAGTAGGTAAACTAGAGGGAAAATTATTGATACTACTTAATGTAACAAAACTTTTAAAACCCCAAGAAATAGAAGAATTGGCTCAAATATGAAGGTGAAAGTAAATGTACACTGATCTAGAAATTGATGCCCTAAAAGAGATTGGAAATATTGGAGCGGGCAATGCAGCAACGGCATTGTCCATGATGCTATCAAAAAAAATAACTATAAAAGTTCCTCAAGTTAGAATTATTCCCTTTAATGAAGTGTCGGAATTAGTAGGTGGTCCAGAAAAACTAGTAGCTGGAATATTTTTGCGTATCAGTGGAGATATTGATGGTAATATTTTGATAATAATTTCAGAACAAGATGCCCGCTCTTTAACAAAAATACTGCTAAACTACATTGGAGATACAAACTGCGATTTGCCTGAAATGGAAGAGTCTGCATTGACTGAATTAGGTAATATTATTGGAAGTTCATATATTGCCGCACTTTCAGAACTAACCAGACTTTCCCTCAAGGTATCTGTTCCAAGTTTAGCTATTGACATGGCAGGGGCAATTATCAGCTTCCCCCTTAGTCTATATGGATATCTAGGGGATACTGCTTTTCTAATTGAGACAGAGTTTGTGGAAGGATTGGCTGGCATCAAGCTGCATTATCTAATGATTCCAGATGATAAATCACTTAAGCAACTTTTAAAGGCTATTGGAGTGAGCACTTTTGAGCACAATAATTCGCGTAGGGATGGCGGAATATAAGGCAGCCAAGTCACCGGCTACACTAATAACTTTAGGTTTAGGTTCATGTGTCGGGGTGGTTTTATACGATAGAATGAATAAAATAGGTGGTTTAGCTCACATAATGCTTCCCGACAGCACCCTTAGCAGCAACAAAAATTTCAATCCCGGCAAATTTGCAGATACAGCTATTGATGCTTTGATAGAAGATATGCTGAAGCTTGGCATAAATCGCAGTAATTTAGTAAGTAAAATTGCCGGAGGCGCACAAATGTTTAAAATCAAATCTGAAAACAATATCATGCAAATTGGCAAGCGAAATGTAGAAGCTGTTAGAGCGAAGCTCAACCAATTGAACATAAAACTCATTGCAGAAGACGTAGAGGGAAATTATGGGAGAACCATTGAGTTTTTTTGTGAAACAGGGGAGCTTACCATAAAAACTATAGGACATGGTGTTAGGATTATATAATGAGGTGTATCATGGAAACTGCTAATTCTGAAAAGCTGTGGAAGAGTTATTATCAATCCAAGGATAACTCTATCAAAGAAAAGCTCATTGAAAATTACATACCTTTGATAAAGCATATAGTGAACCGGATGAATATAAACCTACCACCATATCTTGAATATGAAGATTTGATAAGCTTTGGTGTCTTTGGTCTTTTGCAAGCAATAGAGAGATATGATGCAAAAAAGGGAGTTAAATTTGAAACATATGCCTACTCCCGAATTAAAGGTTCAATTATCGATGAACTGAGAAAGACAAATTTTATTCCACAAGGTGTTAGAAAAAAGGCTAAACTACTTCAAGATGCTTTTGCTGACCTTGAGCAAATTTTAGGCCGTTCAGTAAATGACGAAGACCTTTGTGAATACCTGAATATAACGACGGAAGAACTGCATCAATTATATTCTGAAGTCACAAGTTTTTATTGTGTATCAGCTTTTGACGATTTAATAGGCTATGAAGGGGGACATGCCCAAAGTCAACCGGATGTGGAAGCTGAAAAACAGGAGCTTAAAGAAACTCTCGTCAAGGCTATTAATAAACTTCAGCCGCAAGAAAGGTTAGTCATAACATTATATTACTATGAAGGGTTAAACTTTAAAGAGATAGCTGAGGTATTAGGTCTCTCCCAAGGGCGAATTTCTCAACTTCATACAAAAGCTATTTTGAGGTTGAGAGGGCATTTAAGTAGAAAAAGAGCTTATCTGTAAAAAGAGGTGAGACGGTGGGAAATAAAAAAACAGAAAAATTGCTTAACTGGGCTATTGAGGAAAGATGGACCAAAGTTGACAAAGACAAAAAAGACATTGACGTTAAAGATTCTGATATTATTGAAGATGCTAAATTAGAAATTGAAGTGAGCAAAAACCAAATGACAGCAACCATCTTACTGGTTCCACCTAAAGATGGTAAAATGATTACATTTGAAAAAGTAATGGAAGAACTTTCTGCCAAAGGCATAAAATATGGTGTGGATGAAAACAAAATAAAAGAAATTATAAATAATGGCATATTCAACACACCTGTTGTCATAGCTACTGGAACGCCTCCAAAAGATGGCGAAGACGGTAAAGTTCAGTTTTACTTTGATACCGATAGAAATCTTAAGCCCAAAATACTTGAAGACGGAACCGTCGATTATCACAATTTAGGCTTAGTAATTAACGTTAAGAAAGGTCAGCTACTAGCTGAAATTATCCCACCTACTAAGGGCACTCATGGCACGACCGTTACGGGAAACCTTGTAAAAGCCAAAGACGGCAAAATGCCAAGAGTCCACGCCAGTAAAAACGTCACCCTTTCAGAAGACGGACTTAAGATGTTTGCAGATATCGATGGTCAACCGATTTTTTATAATGATAAAATAAGTGTATTACCTGTTTTGGAAATTAAAGGCGATGTTGGACCTGCAACTGGGAACATAGACTTTTTAGGAAGTGTTATTGTTTTTGGAAATGTAAAAAGCGGATTTACCATTAAAGCTAGTCAAGATCTGGAGGTTTACGGCATTGTTGAGGTGGCTGAAATTGAAGTTGGAGGTAATATAGTAATAAAAAGAGGAGTTCAAGGCAGGGGCAAAGGGTCTCTTAAAGCTGGACAAGATTTTACAGCGAGATATATTGAAAATGCAACGGTAACCGCTGGCAACAATATCATTGTATCTGAAGCTGTAATGCACAGCAATCTTTTTGCCGGGAAGGCCATAAGAGTAGAAGGCAGAAAAGGCTTGGTTGTAGGCGGCACTGTAAAGGCTGGAGAGCAGCTTATTGCAAAAACCATAGGTTCTCCTATGTCAACTTATACAGAAATCGAAGTGGGAATTAATCCAACACTGAAAATCAATTATCAAAATATTTGCAATCAGCTTGCTGTAATAGAGAAAGATTTACAGAAAATGGATCAAGCTTTGGGTGTTTTGGAGCGGCTGAAGGAAAAAAATCTTTTGACACCAGATAAACGAATTTTAATGGATAAGCTTATCTCTGCTAAAGATTCCCTGCAAAATCAGCAATTGGAGCTGAAAGCTGAAAAAGAACGCCTTGATTTGGCTATGTCATTTTCTAGCAGAGCCAAGGTTTCAGCGTCAAATGTCTGTTATTCAGGCGTAAATATAGTAATCGGCAATGCCAGTTTAAAAGTCAGAGATAAAATCACTCATGTTACTTTTTATAATTATGATGGCCAAATACGATTTGGTCCATATGAAGGCTAGGTGTTTTAGACTATGAGACCTATTGACCTCCAAACTTTAATGCCAAAAACCACTGAAGTTTCAAAAATTCAACATTTGCAAAAAGAAAATCATGAAAACCAAAAAGCTATACTTGCTTTAGGTTTTCAGCAGCAGTTGGAAACATCTAGGCAAAAAGTAAATAAACGAGATAGACCCGAAGAAATTCTTATAAATCAGGAACAAGAAAAATCAAATAAAAACAACGATAGTAAATCAAGAAAACAAAATAAAAAACGAAAGACCAATAAACAGAGAACCTTAAAAAAGTCTGGTCATTATATCGATATTAAAATATAGGATGCAGAATATATGTTTTTTTAAAGAACACTTGACATTTTCTAACACATGAAGTATATTATAACTATAAATCCGAGTAAACAGATAGGAATTAGGGGAGAAAGATATTGAAATTATCAACTAAAGGACGATATGGTTTAAAGGCTATGTATGACTTAGCTCTACATTACGGAAATGAGCCCATTTCCCTAAAGAGTATAGCCCAACGGCAAGGAATATCTGAATATTATTTGGAACAACTAATGGCTATTTTAAAAAAAGCAGGTTTAGTGCGAAGTATAAGAGGTGCTTATGGGGGTTATTTGCTCAGCCGTAAACCCTCTGAAATCACCGTTGGCGATGTGCTGAGGGCATTAGAAGGCCCCATAGGCCTTGTAGATTGCGCATTGGAACAAGAGCCAATCAAATGCCTTAGATATGATAATTGCATAACAAGGATTGTATGGGAAAAAATAAGAGACAGCATAATCAAAACCATTGATTCAATAACCCTTTTAGACATGTGCAATGAAGGAAGGAAAAAAACAAAATCATAAAGTTTAAGATAAATTTTTTTAGTATAACAGGAAATTTTACTAAAAAGGAGATGTCAATTGGTGAACAGAATATATATGGACCATGCAGGAACAACCCCTATGAGAACTGAAGTTCTAGATGCTATGCTGCCATATCTTACTGAAAAGTTTGGGAATGCATCTACAATCTATTCCTATGGCAGAGAAGCCAAAAAGGCCCTTGAGGACAGCAGAGAAAAGGTGGCAGAGCTCATTGGTGCAAATGCAAAAGAAATCTATTTTACTTCTGGAGGAACAGAAGCTGATAACTGGGCTTTAAGGGGTGTTGCAGCTGCAAATGTTAAAAAGGGCAAACACATTATAACTTCATCCATTGAACACCATGCAGTTTTGCATACTTGTCAAGCTTTAGAGAGACAAGGTTTTAAAATCACTTTTTTACCTGTAGATCAATATGGTTTAGTGGATGTACAACATGTGGTCAATGCCATTACTGATGAAACCATAATGGTTTCAATCATGCATGCTAACAACGAAATAGGCACAATCCAGCCTATAAAGGAAATTGGTCAAGCCATAAAAGACAAAAAACCTGATATTATTTTTCACACCGATGCTGTTCAAACGGTGGGAAAAATCCAAGTAGATGTTAATGACTTGGGTGTTGACCTTTTGAGTATGTCTGCCCATAAAATTTACGGGCCAAAAGGTGTAGGGGCGCTATATATCCGAAGAGGAACCAAGATATTGCCATATATGACAGGAGGCGCTCAAGAGAGCAATCGCAGAGCTGGCACTGAGAATATTCCTGGAATTGTCGGATTTGGAAAAGCAGCGGAGCTGGCCAAATCTGAACTGGAAGAACAATATGAGAAACTTATTGTGCTCCGTGATAAATTAATAAAAGGTATAATGGAAATACCTTATACCAGATTAAATGGTCACCCAACCTTGAGATTACCTCATAATGTGAATGTTTCCTTTGAATTTATCGAAGGTGAATCACTACTGCTGAATCTGGATATGAAAGGTATTTGCGCTTCCAGCGGTTCAGCTTGCACTTCTGGTTCCCTGGATCCTTCCCATGTGCTGCTGGCCATTGGATTGCCCCATGAAATAGCTCATGGGTCATTGCGCTTAACCCTTGGCAGGGATAACAGTGAGCAGGATGTGGATTATGTACTGGAGGTACTGCCAGGCATAGTAAATAAATTAAGAGAAATGTCACCTTTATTTGAAATGCGAAAGGAGCAACCGAAAAATGTATAGTGAGAAGGTTATGGATCACTTTTCAAATCCCAGAAATGTGGGAGAAATTCCAGACGCCGATGGAATTGGAACTGTTGGAAATGCCGTTTGTGGAGATATAATGAAAATTTATATAAAAGTAAAAGATGATATAATAGAAGATATAAAATTTAAAACCTTTGGCTGCGGTGCTGCCATAGCCACTAGCAGTATGATAACTGAAATGGTTAAGGGTAAATCCATTGATGAGGCATTGAAGGTAGACAATAAACAGGTGGCTGAAGCCCTTGGGGGACTACCACCTGTAAAAATGCACTGTTCAAATCTTGCTGCAGATGCACTTCGAGAGGCAATAAAGGATTATAAAAAAAGTAGGGATTAGTGTTGAATAAAAACAAAGTTGTAGTGGCAATGAGCGGAGGAGTGGACAGTTCCGTTTGCGCATATCTTTTAAAACAACAGGGATATGAAGTAATAGGAATGACAATGCAGATTTGGCAAGATATGCCTTATGAAACTCAAATTAAAGAAGGCGGTTGCTGTTCTATTGCAGCAGTTTATGATGCACGGCGCGTTGCCGATAAAATAGGAATTCCCTATTATGTTATCAATTTAAAGGAGTCATTTAACGAAAAAGTAATAAAGTATTTTATTGATGAGTATTTATCAGGAAAAACGCCAAACCCCTGCATTGCCTGTAATAAGCATTTAAAATTTGAAGATTTGCTGAAAAAAGCTTTAGATATTGACGCCTTTTATTTGGCAACAGGCCACTATGCCAAAGTAGAGTATAATGATACTAGGAAGCGGTATGTATTAAAAAAAGCCGTAGATGACGCTAAAGACCAGTCTTATGCTCTTTATAATCTAAACCAGTTTCAATTAGAACATACTCTTTTTCCACTAGGTTATTATACAAAAAAAGAGATTCGCCAGATAGCTGAGGAAATCGGCCTAGCAGTAGCAGATAAACCTGACAGCCAGGAAATTTGTTTTATCAACACCAATTACCGGGATTTTATCAATGAAAATGCTCCAAGAAAAATAGAGGAAGGGCCCTTTATTGATACAAAAGGAAATGTATTAGGCAAGCACAAAGGAATACCTTTTTATACCATTGGCCAAAGAAGGGGCTTGGGTATTTCAGCAGGAAAGCCCATGTACGTTGTGGATATAGATGTACAAAACAACGCCATAATTGTAGGTGAAGAAAAGGACTTGTATGCACATGAGTTTTTAGCGTATAAAATGAACTGGGTAGCAATAGATGAGCTCAGGGAAAAGCTCAGCGTAAGTGCTAAAATAAGATATAATTTTCAGGAAAAGCCTGCAGAAATAATTCCACTCGAAAATGACATAGTAAAAGTAGTATTCAAAGAACCCCAAAAAGCCATTACGCCAGGACAAGCAGTAGTGTTTTACCAGGATGACGTTGTAATTGGTGGAGGTATTATAAAACAAAGGTGTGATTTTGAAAAAAATACGCTTTAAAGCGTATTTTTTTCAATTTTTGGGGAAAATATTAACAGTAAAAAATAAGGGTGGGAAAATGATGATATGTCCTTTATGCAAAAAGAAAACAGTTGGTAGGGTAGGAAGTAATCAGTATTATTGCTGGGAATGTTTTGTGGAATTTGCAGTACAAAAAGACAAGACCACAATATATGAAGTATGTGACGATGGCACATTGCTGCC
>JAMNZY010000010.1 GCA_023622055.1 Bacillota bacterium | reverse complement strand
TAAAGGCCAAGCTTTTAAGATTTTTGTTCCAGTTTAATACTTTATTTGGAGGAAATCATGAACATAAAACCTGCTAAAACATCAAATACAGTAGTTTTCATGTTGCTTTTTATAATACTTATTTCGTGCTTTTTCTTTTTTATAAATTTCTACACAGTTTCGCCATTGCCAGAAGATGTGCCTGTACTCATTATCGAAAATACAGTCATTGCTGAAGGGTCACCTTTTATAATTGAGAACGATCAGGTTTTGTTATCATATAATATTATCAAAGAGCATCTGGACCCTTATATCTTTTGGGATGTGGCTGAAAATAAGATTACCATTACAACTTTTGATAAAACTGTGCGACTTGCCACGGAAAGCTTAACAGCCATGATAAATAATAAACCTGTTGAAATATCTTTTCCTGCAAAAAAAGTAACTACACAACCCTACATACCCATTCATTTTTTAGAAGAGCTATATGACATAAAAGTCAATGTAATCAGCGATAAAAATCGAGTCATCATAGATAAGAACCTTTCAGGGCGCAAAATGGGCACAATAGCATCTAAGGAAATAACCATGAAACTTTCACCTATATGGTTTTCTGCTCCTGTAGTTAAATTAACAAAAAATGATGCAGTTACGGTATATTCCCTTGAAGATGGCTGGTTTCAGGTCAGGACAAAGGATGGTTTAATTGGCTACGTCCCAGAACAAAAGCTGGAGGTTTTTGAAATGCCAAATAAACCTGATAATGAGCCGAAGCAAAAGGTACCCACTCCCGGCCGCGGAAAGCTCAATATGGTATGGCACTACATCTACAGGATAACGCCAGATATGAGTATGGAAAAAGCTCCTCCCGGTCTTGACATTATTTCTCCCACTTGGTTCTCCATAGTTGACGGCCAGGGCACTATAGAGAGCAAGGCAGATATATCTTATATCAAGTGGGCTCACGAGAATAATTTAGCCGTTTGGGCGCTGATTGATAACAGCTTTGACCCAGATATTACCCACGAGTTTTTATCCAGTTCGGAAACTCGGGATAAAATCATTCGACAAATTTTGATGTATGCAGAACTATTTCAACTGGACGGCATCAATATTGATTTTGAAAATATATACTTAAAAGATAAGGACCTGTTGGTCCAATTTGTCCGTGAACTTACGCCCATCCTTCATGAAGCTGGTATTGCAGTTTCCATGGATATTACAGTCAAATCTACAAGCCCCAACTGGTCCTTGTGCTATGACAGAAAGGAATTGGGCAAAGTTGTAGATTATTTGATTTTAATGGCCTACGATGAGCATTGGGCTACAAGCCCCATCAGCGGTTCAGTGGCCTCCATAGGCTGGGTGGAGCAGGGCATAGTAACTCTTTTAGAAGATGTACCCCCTGAAAAGGTCATCCTGGGTTTGCCTTTTTATACACGAGAATGGGAAGAAACACCTACAGAAAGCGGCAACATTGCCGTAAAATCTCGAGCCCTATCCATGGCCCAAGTAAAGCAAATCCTAAAGGAAAATGACACCCATATGAGCTGGGATGAAAGAGCAGGGCAAAATTTCGCCTATTATACAAAAGGAGATTCTGTTTTTAAAATATGGGTAGAAGATGAGCAATCTATCAAGCTCAAAGCTGCCCTTATAAATAAATATGGTTTAGCTGGAGCTGCAGCTTGGCGCAAGGGCTTTGAAGAACCAGTTATTTGGGAAGTACTGTACCATGAACTAAAGTTGCCATCTAAAATTTAATTTTCTTTGTTCATATTAGGGCAAAACATCACAACTTTGTTTCGCCCTTTTTGTTTTGCGCCAAAAATCATGGCTTTATCAGCTTTGTTAACTAACTCCTCCACTGTTTCAGCATCAGTTGGATATGACGCAATACCTGCACTAATTGTGATATAAATTTTTTTATTTCCAACCCGGGCAAGGGGGGTATTTTCTATAACTTCTCTTATGCGCTCTGCTATCTTTACAGCATCACAAGCCTTTATTCCTGGCAGTATTATTGCAAATTCTTCGCCACCATATCGGCCTATTATATCTTTATCCCTTACATTTTTCTTTAAAATCCCCGCCAAATTTTTAAGTATGGTATCACCTATAATGTGGCCGTACATATCATTGCACCTTTTAAAGTAATCCACATCGATCATAATAAGGCTGAAATATCCGCCCTTTGTCTTCACATATTTCATCTGTCTCTCCAGCTCTGAGTATAAATAGGAATGGTTATAAAGACCAGTTAAGCCGTCAGATATAGCCATTTGAGTGGTTTGGCTGAAAAGCTGTGCATTTTTCAAAGCTACAGCTGCCTGACTTGCCAAAATACACAACAAAATCAAATGCTTTTTGTTGTAGATATTATTTTTGTTGCTAGTGAGTAAAATTCCGCCTATCAGTTCTTTATTTATCATAAAGGGCACTGCTATTAGTGATTTGGTGTCAGGAGGACAAATGGAAAGTTCCTTTAGTTTTGGATATTTGTGATAGTTGTTTATAATTTCTCCTCTTTCAAAAAGACAAAAACCGCACACTTCTTCACCAGGTTTAAGCTTCGACTTGTTAAAATCCTCATCGAAATTCCCTTCATAAATAGCAGGCACTAACCAACCATTTTGGTAAACATATAGACATGCCGAATCCCATGGAGCTATATTCTCAATAGAATCAAGGACCATATCCATTACTTTTTCTACATCCAGAGTTGATGTAATGGCAACAGACATATCGTATAAAGCAGCCAGTTCTCGATTTGTGTTTTTCGCATTAAGATACAAAATATATATATAGACTACTGCCAAGTATAGGGAAAGGACCAATAAAGTTTGTGGAAAGCCGTTACTTCTGTACATTATGACTGCCGTTAGGCCAAAGGGCACTGACATTAGATAGGTATAAAAATCTAGTTTTAAAAGTTCAAAAAAGTTTTCATAAAAAGGTTTACGATATTTTATAACTAAATAATACTGCATCATTAAGTTGTTTAGTAAAAAATATAGTACAATTGCTGCACTCTGGAGTATTATCTCAAAAGGGTAACCCCATGAATATCTTTTGTTAATGTAAAGATAAAATCCTATAGCAGCGGAAAAACTAATCATATTTTGGCCAATTTTAAAAATGATTCCCTCGGCGACATACTTATAACCACTTTTTATTTTAAAATAGATTTGGCAAATTGCAGTGCTAAGTGCCTTCATCAGTGCTGCAGGCCCAGCACCAAATATAAATACAGATGAGTACACGAAAGAAAATTCAATGCCAAAATGGCTGTCGTTTTCATTTAAAGTTTGAATTTGGGAAAGAGTCATTAAAAGTAGGAAGATTATGTATTTTGTGTTTAAAATTTTGTCGAATTCTAAGTTGTAAATCCACAACAGTAAAAGCCCAAAGCCCAAAGCCCCTATCAGATACATATATCTCTTAGATGACACCTTCTTTAGCCCCCAGCGTCCATATATATATATATATTTAGTTATATATTCTACGCAAATATGGCAATTCCTTTTTTCCCAAAATAAAAAAAGACCCTTCTTTCAGGGTCTACCACGAAAGAAAGGGGGGCTTAAAAAGGACTAAGGGGTAAATCATTTTAGAAGAAATAGGGCTTTTACGATTAACATTATACGACAAGTTAGTAAATCTTGGTATACCTCGGTTGTCCTATTTTTCGTAGGATTTTAGACCTATTCCGACATTATTTTTAGAAACCAGGTCCATTATTTTTAGAACTTGGTTATAGTTTAGACATGTGCCATCTACCAACAGCAGCACCGGTCCCCTTGTGTGCTTTAAAACCTCTTGAGCACATCCTTGAAAGGGCAAGTCTGATAAAAAAAGGAGTTTAAGTCCAATATACCGTTT
This sequence comes from Bacillota bacterium, assembly GCA_023622055.1. Classification (GTDB taxonomy): domain Bacteria; phylum Bacillota; class Thermosediminibacteria; order Thermosediminibacterales; family Tepidanaerobacteraceae; genus DTU063. Next base: position 518 of record JAMNZY010000010.1, on the reverse strand, counting down.
TGCCAGTCTTTGAAGTATGTGAGGTGTTTGATCCATGGACCCACAGTCTACTATTAAAAGTTCCGCCGGCTTAATTTGTCTGCTGTAAAAATTATTTACGATTCCTTCTATTTCATCTTGGGCGTTTTTAATGAAAATGACAGTTTCAATTGTTTGCCCCTTTTCATCGCCATATTTCAACAAAATTTGGCAGCGATAATAATATATGATCATAAAAATTACAATAACCGCCAAAACCGCCAGTGGTATGGATAAGAGCTCCCTCACCCATATCCCCCCAATTTATATAAGTATATTCAATCTATATTATTCAGGAGGATATGGTTATGTGACTAAACCAATTTGTTTTTTATGGCATAAACTGCCACTTGAGTGCGGTCCATTAAGCCAAGTTTGCGCAAAATACTGCTGACGTGGTTTTTTACAGTTTTATCACTAATGCCTAGTTTTTGCGATATCTCGCCATTGCTCATGCCTTCAGCTATGTACTTAACGACTTCTTTTTCTCTGGGAGTAAG
>JAMNZY010000152.1 GCA_023622055.1 Bacillota bacterium | reverse complement strand
CATTTACAGCAATTTAAATGATCCTTTTTTGATTTGCTCCTTGTTGGAGATTGTATATAAATTCCGACAAAAAGACATTAACATAAATGTGGAGGTATTAGATAAAAATCCTCGATTGCCTCTTTTTCCTGATTTCACAAGAGAAATGGGAAAATATATTATGAAATTCGATAAAATCTCAGGCAATAAAGATATAAAAATAATTTTGGGAAAGACCAAAGTTGAAGTGATTTCTAAGGCGTTGGGAAAGAAAACGGCATACAAAATCTATCCATTTATCAGTTAAGGTGTTCATTTGTGTAAAATCTAATGTTGTTTTTTAATTTACCAATTGGGGAATCCTTTAAAAGTAAAGATATAAAAAGTTAGGTGATTGGAATGTTTGTAGACAGAGCAAAAATCTATGTAAAAGGCGGAGATGGAGGCAATGGAGTAGTGGCATTTCGCAGGGAAAAATTTGTACCCCGGGGAGGACCCAGTGGCGGAGATGGAGGAAGGGGAGCAAATGTAGTCCTTAAGGTGGATGCTAATTTGTCTACCCTTATGGATTTTAAATATAAAGTTCACTATAAAGGTAAAAGGGGAGAACATGGTCAAGGTTCCAACAAAATTGGCCGCAGTGCCGAAGACCTAGTTATTAAAGTTCCGCCGGGCACTGTTGTCAAAGATGCTGAAACCGGTGAGGTTTTGGCTGACCTCGTAGAGGATGGACAAACCTTTGTTGCCGCCAGAGGTGGCAGGGGTGGTCGAGGCAATGCCAGATTTGTCTCTTCAGTCAATAGAGCACCGGATTTTGCCGAGAAAGGGGAACCGGGGGAAGAGCGGTGGATTATACTGGAATTAAAACTTATAGCTGATGTAGGATTGATAGGTTTCCCTAATGCCGGTAAATCTACCCTCCTTTCACGAATGACGGCAGCTAGACCCAAAATTGCCGATTATCCATTTACTACATTGTCGCCAAATCTAGGGGTGGTAGATGCGGGTCTTGGAGAAGGCAGCAGTTTTGTTCTAGCAGATATCCCCGGCCTTATTGAAGGTGCCCACAAAGGCCAGGGTTTAGGTCATGAGTTTTTAAGACATATAGAGAGGACACGACTTCTTGTACATGTGTTGGATTTGTCAGGTATTGAAAGGGATCCGCTAGAAGCATTTTATGCAATAAATGATGAGCTTGAGAAATACAGCGAGAATCTTTTGGAAAAACCACAGATTGTAGCTGCCAACAAAATGGACTTGCCTGAAGCCAGGGAAAACTTAGAGAAGGTTAGAGAAGTTGTAGCAAAAGAGGGATATGATATAATTCCAGTTTCTGGAGCCACCGGCGAAGGGATAAAAGAGCTAAAAAAGCTTATCAGTGAAAAGCTTTCAAAAATACCAAAGCCCAGGACAATAGAACAAGTTAAAGAATACACAGTGGTAGAGGAAGAGCCTTTCAAGATAGAAAAAAGTGGAGATATTTTCTATGTTTCAGGGAAGAGAGTAGAGCGGTTAGTGGCAATGACAGATCTCGACAATGACTCGGCAGTAAAGCGCCTTCAGCGCTCCTTTAAGCGAATGGGTCTTGACGATGCCTTGAAAGAATCCGGTGTAAAAGAAGGTGACACAGTAAAAATAGGAGATTTCGAATTTTATTATGTGGAATAAATATGCAGGAATCCAAAATCTTATAATTGAAAGCGTATAGTCATTTATGGTATAATTTGTTGTAATTTAAGGCATGTAAAGGGAGGACTTTGTCTTGTCGAAAATCAAAAGGGTGGGTATTATGGGGGGAACTTTTGACCCCATTCACTATGGCCATCTTGTTACAGCTGAGGCGGCTAGGACACAGTTTAATTTGGATAAGGTTATTTTCACCCCCACTGGCAATCCGCCCCATAAAAAAGGGTACGCTGTAACGCCTGCAGAACAAAGATACCTGATGACTGTACTAGCTATAAATGATAATCCATATTTTGAAATATCAAGAATGGAAATTGACAGACCTGGTTTAACTTATACAGTGGATACCTTGGAGAGTTTTTATAATGAATTGGGAAAAGATGTTAAACTTTTTTTTATCAGCGGTGCTGATGCAGTTTTGGACATACTGACCTGGAAAGACGTGGACAGGGTGCTAAGTTACTGCACCTTTATAGCCGCAACCAGGCCTGGTTATCCCACGGAAAAATTAAACAAAAAAATATCCCAATTAAAAAAACTCTACGGAAGGGATGTTTATCCCATGAAGGTTACCGGCCTTGATATCTCTTCTACAGAGATACGCAGAAGAGTCAAGGAAGGCTTGTCTATAAAATATTTGCTCCCGCGCAGTGTAGAAATATACATACAGAAGAACAATCTGTACCGGTGAATGGAATGTTGGAAGAGCTAATTCCGAAACTCAGGACATATATTGACGAAAAGCGCTTCATTCATTCTTTGGGTGTTATGGAAACTGCAGCAAAATTGGCCAAGCACTATGGTGCGGATATAAAAAAGGCGAAGATAGCAGGCCTGCTGCACGATTGTGCAAAATGCATGGATAATTTCAGTCTGTTGAAAATAGCTGAAAATTTTGGTATAATTTTGGATGATATTGTACAGTGCGAGAAGGCCTTGATGCACGGGCCCATAGGTGCTGTCATTGCAAAGCGAGATTTTGGCATCACTGACAATGAAATACTAAGGGCAATAGAGATCCATACTACCGGTGATACAAATATGAGCCTGCTTGAAAAAATAATTTTTCTTTCCGATTTTATTGAACCTGGAAGAGCCTTTCCAGGAGTCGAGGAATTGAGAGTAAAGGCCTTTCAAGACCTGGACGGCGCAATAATCGATGCCTTTGACTTAACAATTAGACATGTATTGGATAAAGGGAGCTTACTACACCCAAAGACCATTTCAGCTAGAAACTTTATACTCATGCATAGGGAGAGCGAGGGAAAAGCATGAAAAGGCCTTTAAAAATAGCCTTATTTATTTTATTTTTTATCATGATTTCACTGGGAAGTGGATTTTATTATGTCTATTGGAGCTTGAACAATCTTACAGATCCAGGTTTAGCTTCAGAAAATCCAGTCAGCACCGATGAGTTTGTTAAAGGTGGCCGACAAAACATCCTACTTCTCGGCATGGATGCGGGAACTATAGGAGCTAAAGAAGAATACAACCGACACCGAACTGATACCATTGTTGTAGTCAGTTTGGATAAAAAGAATAAAGATGTAAAAGTATTATCCATTCCCAGAGATACCAGGGTCCGAATTGGGGGATACGGCATTCAGAAAATAAATGCCGCCATGGCCTTCGGTGGTGCCGACTTGGCAGTAAAAACTGTAAAAGAATTTTTAGGAGTCCCCATTCACAATTATGTGGCAGTTAAACTTTCAGGCTTTAGGAACATAGTGGATGCCTTAGGCGGCGTTGAAATGGATATCAAACAACCAATGAAGTATACTGACCCAGCTGGAGGCATTTATATAAATTTATCACCTGGGAAACAGGTCCTTGATGGAGACAAGGCAGAACAGTTTGTAAGATACAGGGGATATCCTGATGCGGATATTGGCCGCATAAGAGCTCAGCAGCAGTTTATGGAGGCGTTAATTAAGCAAGCTCTTAGGCCTTCTACTATTTTAAAACTGCCCCAAATTATAGAAGTGGTACAAAAAAATGTAGAAACTGACATTTCCCCTTTGGAACTGGCAAGTCTTGCAAACTTTGCCAGGCAGATAAAACAAGAAGATATAAAAATGTACATGGTACCTGGTGAAGGGAAATATATATCAGGTATAAGCTACTTTATCCCATACCAGGAAAAGCTAAACGAAATGATAGATGAGATATTTTTTGATGATGGCAGCATCAAAGTTGCCGTATTAAACGGAAATGGTGAACAAGGGATTGCGTCTAAAGTAGCAAGTAAATTGGAATCCCAGGGATTTAAAGTGGTAACAGTGGCAAATGCAGACAGTTTTGATTATGAAACCACCACTATAATATATCCCAGCGGCAAAAAGAGTGATGCTGAGAAAATCGCTGAGGTGCTCACAGAAGCCCGTTTAGAGGAAGGCACCGGAGAAGACATTACTCTTCCTACAATAATCGTTGGAAAGGATGTAAATTAATTTATGGAGGGAAATGGATGACAAAAGACCCTAGAGCCTGTGCCCTTAAAGCGGCAACTATATTAGAAGATAAAAAGGGTCAGGATATATTAATTTTAGATATAAGTTCTGTGGCAGTATTTTCAGATTACTTCGTGATAGCAACGGGTATATCACCCATTCACGTACAAGCTCTGTCTGATGAAGTAGAGCAAAAGCTAATTGAAGAAGGTTATAGTCTGAGGAGTAAAGAAGGCTATAAAGAAGCTAAATGGATTTTGCTGGATTTTTATGATGT
>JAMNZY010000124.1 GCA_023622055.1 Bacillota bacterium | reverse complement strand
CAAGCTGGGACAGGCAGCAGGCTCTGCCGCAACTATGCGGGTCTTCTTGCCTTCTTTGATTTTATCCTGCACAAAGGGCATGGCAATACCGCCAAAATTGCTGCCACCTCCGGAACATGCTATGACCACATCTGGATAGTCGCCGGCCTTTTCCATCTGCTTCTTTGCCTCAAGGCCAATTACAGTCTGGTGCAGTACCACATGATTTAACACGCTGCCCAGGGAATAATTGGTGTCGGGATTTTTCACCGCATCTTCCACTGCCTCACTTATGGCAATGCCTAAGCTGCCATTGGAATCCGGGTCTTTTTTTAGCAGCTCCCGACCGGCATCAGTCTTATGGCTGGGGCTGGCAAAAACCTGTGCACCGAAAAGCTCCATCATAGAGCGGCGATATGGCTTTTGTAGCTTATTTTTACCATATAGACGGTACAGTCTATGTCAAAAAACTTACAAGCCATGGCCAGAGCTGTACCCCACTGACCGGCTCCTGTCTCTGTTGCCAGCCGCTTAATCCCCTGCTTTTTGTTGTAATATGCCTGGGGAATAGCAGTATTTAATTTGTGACTGCCGGCGGGACTGACTCCCTCGTATTTGTAGTAAATTTTAGCAGGTGTGTCCAATTCCTTCTCTAAACCGTGGGCTCTAAACACCGGTGAAGGCCTCCACATGGCGTAAAGCCTCTGCACTTCCTCAGGTATCTCTATATAGCGCTCAGTAGCCATTTCCTGCTTTATTATTTCTTCTGGAAAAATAGCTGCTAAATCATCGGGAGAAGCGGGTTTTTTCGTTACAGGATTTAAAGGGGGCTTTAAAGGGGTTGGCATATCTGCCTGAATATTATACCAATGGGTAGGAATCTCTCTCTCAGTTAACAATATTTTAGTTTCCTTCATGAAACATCACTCCTTTGTTTTTTAATTGAAACCGATACTTTTTTACTGCACTGTATATGAAATTCTCATGCTTTCATGTCATTTGTATCACCTCACAAACAAAAAAACCGTCCCTTCAAGGGACGGTTTTTTCCGCGGTGCCACCCAAATTAGCCTTACATTTTGGTAACAAAAAAGCATTTTATTTTCAGGATAAAATGCTTTGCCACCTCAATGTAAAACTCACTCTTTTCGGATACGGCGATGTTATCGCGATATCCTGTCCTTTGCTAACGGGGGACTTCCGGATGCAGCTACTATAATTTTGCCACACCTTCTCCAGGGCCCATTCACCAAGACTTCCAGTACCGCACTCCCACCGCCGGCGGCTCTCTTTGACCTTCCATCCTGGCTACTCTTCCCTATCACAGAATTTTACGAAATTATTTATGTAAGATTATAATCGAATCCACATAAAAAGTCAAATCTTTTTTTAAATTTTTTTTTATATTTCTTGGCCGCCTTTGCTTAAAGAAGGTGCTTCTATTCTTAAAAACTTACCAACCGGTTTATACACAAAAACCGTCAAAACGGAATTAATGCACGCTTTGCTCAAGTTAAATGGTATAATAACGGGAAGCAGCATGGCCTTTACCGTTTCCACAGGCACATTCATAAATTTTGTAGTGAAAATAAGGTTTAGGGGAATCATTACAAGAGTCATGGTAATGGAACTGGCAATCAGCGCAATAATTGCCCCTCTGAAAGTGCGAACTCTTTTGTAAATTAAGCCTGCCACAGTTACCATGGACCCTGTAGCAGCAAAATGCATTAATGCTCCTATCCAGCCGCTGCCGGCGCTGACGGTCATGGCCTGGATCAAAGAGACTATCAAAGTTACCACAACTCCTGCTCCCGGTCCGAACAAAAAGGCAGCTATTAGCGCCGGAATATCCCCTGGATCATATTCCAAAAAAGGCGCTGCTGGAATCAGAGGAAACCTTATCAAGAACATCAACAGCACTGACAAAGCAGAAAGCATAGTAAGTCTTGCCACCATCTTAATTTCGTACTTCATTTACACAACCTCCATAAATAAAAATTCCCTAAGATATAATCTCAGGGAATAAAGGCGCACAAATAGAAAAATAATCTTCTCCCATCCAGACTATACTGTCGGCCCCGGAATCTCACCGGGTCAGCTTTCGCTCGCGGGCTAACGGATTTCCTCCGTATCACCGCCGGTCGGGAATTGCACCCTGCCCTGAAGATTATATCCCAAGACATATTAATTTTATTTAATAATAGCACGACCATTGGCAAATGTCAATGCTATTGATGTCAAAATATCAAACATCACTATTGCAACTTTTCAAATACACAGCAGACATTAAGCTTTAGGCCCCTTAGAATCCTGGCAGCAGTCTTTCCCGTAATGACTTTTGTAGTAATCAACAATATGTTTATCAACCTGCCTGCTGTATTTTAGAATTTTCTCCTTGCAACAGTTATCGCATATGGCTTGATGCAGCTTATCTCTTGCCTTCTCTATTTTGTCTTTTGAGTCCATTCTTTTTCCTCCGCTACGTATTTTAAACTATATTACAGTAAATCAATGCATATTGCAAATTGTTTTTGTTTGCAAAAGGCCAATTAAGTTGAATTTAAATTTCAGATATGGTTAATATTGTAAGGAGTGATAAAAAAATTGAATACACTAGACAATAAAGCCATAGGAAAAAGAATACGACATGAGAGGGAAAGATTGGGACTGTCGCGGGAGGAATTTGCAGAGCTTATCGGTCTATCAGACTACTATGTAGGGCAACTGGAGCGGGGCGAACGCCAGATGAGTTTACCCACCTTAGTAAATATCGCTGACTGCTTGCATGTTTCTTTAGACTATCTGGTATTTGGAAAGAAGAACCACAACTCTACATATATACACGACCCAAGTACTATATATAAAGTACACAATAAAAAGCTTTGCGAATTAAATACTTTACTTGAAAAATGTTCCCCTAAGGAAATAGAGCTGTTTTTAAAAATAATAAAGACTATCATCCCTTACATAAATAAAAAATAATACAAATCCTTCCATATAATTTTATTTTATTCCGTACATTATATATAATTATTAACGTAGCCTTTAATAATATCGGTAGTTGGAGGGATTTTTCATGAAGAGGAGATTAGCAATACTAGTTCTAGCATGCCTTGTTTTTTCAGGGTTTTCCCAAGTCTTGGCAAGTCCCACTGAAGTAGTCAGTTTAGGCGCAGACTTGACGGAAGCCCAGAAAAAACAGATGCTGGAATTCTTCGGTGTGTCAGAAATTGATGTAATGATGCTGACAGTCACTAACGCTGAAGTAAGGGAATATCTAAAAGGTATAGCCTCTGAAGACAAAATAGGAACAAAATCCATATCCTGTGCCTACGTGAAGCCTGCTCCTAAAAACTCAGGAATTAAGGTCACCACTCATAATATTACATGGGTAACTGAGGAAATGTATGCCAGTGCCATGATTACCGCAGGAATTGAGAACGCTGAAGTCATTGCTGCTGCTCCTTTTAAAGTAACAGGCACAACTGCCCTTACCGGAATAATGAAGGCATTTGAAAAAGCCACTGGAGAAGAGCTTTCCCATGAAGCCAAGAAAACCGCCAACGAGGAACTGGTATTAACGGGTGAATTGGGGGAAGAATTGGGAAAAGATAAGGCAAATGAGCTAGTGCTAAAGATAAAACAACAAGTAATTAAACAGCAGGTCAAAAACCCCGATGACATTAGGCAAATTATCCAAAAAATAGCTTCAGAACTGGGCATTGAACTTACTGAAGAAGAAATCAATAAAATTTTAAGCCTTATGGAAAAAATAAGCAGACTAGACCTAAATGTAAACAAAATAAGTGAGCAGCTTGACAAAATAAGCAGCAATATCGAGCAGATAAAAAAGACAGTTGAAGAAAACAGAGGGCTTATTCAAAAGATCCTGGATGCCATAAACAGTCTTTTTGCTTGGCTAAGGCAAATTTTTAGCGCTACTTAAAAAGTTCTTAAGCAGTAGCATTTGGTGACCAACCGTAATCGAAACCGTTAAAAATCGCACATTCATACATTTCGTATATCTTTTTAGGTTCATATATTTTAAACTCTCTTTTCACCACATCAATATTATTTGAATGTTCGATTATATAGTCATTTTGGGCCAAAATCTTTTCAATATAATATCTGGTAGATAGGCTATCTCGCTTGCTGTTGTTACATTTCGGGCAGGCGAGAGCCAAATTCCATAGTTTATCATTTCTTACAAAAGACCACGGAATAAAATGGTCAACTTCAATTGATTTTAACTTTCTGCCACAGTAGAAACAATCGTGTCTGTGAAAAGTATCATAAAGAAGATTCCTATATACCTTGAGATTAGTTCTTTTGGTGGCATAGTCAAGTTTTTTTGCCAAAGCATAGGAATCTTCTTCTTTGTTTACTTTTTCCAGGAATTTAATCCATTCATAATGATTCAGTTTTAATAGTATATACTCATATTTTTTTAAAAAAGCTAAAACATCTGGATGAAATTTAAGAATTTCTTTGGATAAATGAAAGCTGTAAAATGTCCCGTCAGTATCACCATATACGGCACCTATAACATATCTCTTGCACCGGTTTTTTTATTTCCGTCACCATCTTATGCCGAATTTTCTCATCAATGGCTTCAAAGCTAATATCTGGAGTCAATGCAGGATATCTTAAAAAAAATTTATCAAAAACTCTTTCAACACTAGTTTTCTTTCCATCTCTGTATATAGAAGCGTTCCCTTGTCTTATCTTATGCTGAACAGTTAAATACCAATATGTTTCGGTGAATTTTTCATAAATATCATCATAGTCAAGATATCCATCATTATCTACATTGAAAACATTTTCAATAAGAGCTTTTATGAAACAAA
>JAMNZY010000059.1 GCA_023622055.1 Bacillota bacterium | reverse complement strand
TTGTTTTATATTATGTGACTTTTAAAGGCTTTATAGGTATCCCGCCTACAAAGGAGTTTTCCGCCACATCTTTGTTAACTAGGGAGCAGGCCGATACTGTTGCTCCATCACCGATAACAACTCCCGGCAAAACCGTAACATTTGCACCGATCGTCACATTCCTTCCTATTATGACCTTTCCTTTACCCCACTCTTTTACCATGTACTCATGGGCCAAAATTGTGGAGTTATATCCGATTATTGTGTTGTCCCCTATTTCAATCAGTTCAGGGAAAAATATGTCAAACATGGCCATGAGGCCTACCGATACATTCTTGCCTACCTTCATCCCTATAAGCCTGTACAGGAAATTTTTTAAAGGAAGATGGGGTATAAACCGGGCAAAATAAATTACTATAAAGTTTATGACTACTTTAAAAGGGTTGACGGTCTTATACCAATACCAAAGGGAATTAACCTCTTTAACTGAGTGTCTTTGTACTCTTCGCATTTTTGCCTCCGAAAACTTTTGTTTTTACTGATTCCTTCATTAAAAAGGCTTCAAGGTGGCATATGGAGTCAGTGTCATATCCGCTTGTTCCCCCATAAGATAATGGTAATAACCTGCACAAGCAATCATGGCTGCATTGTCAGTGCAGAGTATCATAGGAGGGAATTTAACATTAAAATCTGTGCCGGCTCTATTGGTCAATTCTTTCCTAAGGCGGCTGTTGGCAGCAACTCCCCCCGCTACAGCAATGGTCTTTACTTTTTTCTTCTTTGCTGCTTTTAATGTATTTTCCACCAAAGCATCCACCACTGCTTTTTGAAAACTTGCTGCCACATCCTCTACTATTATTGGATCTCCTTTTTGCCTTTGGCGATTTAGGTAATTTAAAACTGCCGTCTTTATGCCGCTAAAGCTGAAATTCAGTTCACTGTCTTTTAAATGAGCGATGGGAAAAGATATGGCTGCTTCATTTCCTTCTTTAGCTGCCTTATCAATTAGCGGTCCTCCCGGATACCCGAGGCCTAAAGCCCGGGCTACCTTGTCAAAGGCTTCCCCGGCGGCATCGTCCACAGTCCTGCCCATTACTTCATAATCTCCATAGTCTTTTACATATACCAAATGGGAATGACCTCCGGATACTACCAGGCACAAAAAAGGTGGAGCAAAGTCGCTTTCAAGAAAATTAGCAAATATATGGCCTTCAATGTGGTTGACCCCAATTAAAGGTTTATTGAGGGCGTATGCTAAACCTTTGGCATAAGATACCCCCACTAATAATGCTCCTATCAAACCGGGGCCATTGGTTACCGCCACCAAATCTATGTCATCAAAACCAATGGAGGCGTCTTCCAAAGCCTTTTGGGTTACATGAGAAATTGCCTCAAGATGCTGCCGGGAGGCAATTTCAGGCACTACACCTCCGAATTTTGCGTGCTGTTTTATCTGTGAAAAAATAGTGTTGGACAGTATTTTTCTGCCGTTCTTTACTACTGATACTGATGTCTCATCACAAGATGTCTCTATGCCTAAAGTAATAAAATTCTCTTTTTTCAAAGCCATTTTTTAATCCTCCTGCTCATCTAGCATTTCATACAGCTGTTCTAAATCCGCCAGAACTTTGTTGTAAGCAGCATTTACCTCTTGGGCTTTTTTTGGATCGCTGTAAACTTCCGGCTTGCACAGCTCAAGTTCAAGTTCTTCCAGTTCCTCTTCTTTTTTATAAATACACTTTTCTATCTGTTTTAATCGCTTTTGAGCTTCCCGTTTCTTTTCTCGCTCTCTTCTTTCACGGAGTTTGGCTTTTTTAAGCTGTGTCTTATTGACATTATCTTCCTGTATATTTTTCTTTTTGCTTTCGTTCTTTTTCTCCAGGTAATAATTAAAGCCTCCGTGAAAATCAGCTATGCCATCTTTGTCAAATTCCCAAATTCGTGTGGCGATTTTTGATAAAAAATAGCGGTCGTGAGAGACTGCGATGATTGTTCCATCAAAGGCATTTAGAGCATTTTCCAATTTTTCCTTAGACAATATATCTAAATGGTTTGTAGGCTCATCTAGCAGCAGAAGATTTGCCCCCTGCAAAATTGCCTTGGCTAAGGCCACTCTGCTTTTTTCACCGCCGCTTAAAATATTTATTTTTTTTTCCACCTCATCGCCAGAGAAGAGGAGACTTCCCAAAAATGTTCTAACTTCTGTCAAAGTAAGGCCCGGTGCAGAATTGTACACCTCTTCAAGGATTGTTGCCTCTGAGGAAAGGTCTCGTTGTTCCTGGTCAAAGTACACTGGACAAACATTGTGGCCAAAGACGATTTCGCCCTCTTGAGGCTCCAACTCACCTGCCAGCAGTTTTAGAAGTGTTGATTTGCCAATGCCATTGGGCCCGATTATGCCTATCCGTTCACCTCGGTAAACTTTTAAATTTACCAAGTCAAGTATCCTCTTTTCTCCGTAAGAAAAGCCTAAATTCTCAATTGTAAGGACTTCTTTTCCGCTGGCTGCCTGCGCATTAAATTTAATCTTAATGTCAGTGGTCCCTTGCTTTAACACAGTTTTGGGAAGAAGCTTTTCCAACCTTTTTCTACGGCTTTCAACCTGAGCGTATTTTCTATGGGAAATAAATGTTTGAATGTTCTTTTGAAGACGCTTAATTTCCTTTTGCCTTTCTTTATATTGTTTTTTAAATACTTCCATTTCAGCCTGTTTTTTATTAATATAATTAGAATAATTGCCAGTGTAAACTGATATGCGGCCATTTTCCAATTCAAAAATTTTGGTAGCCACAGTGTCCAGAAAATATCGGTCATGGGATACTACCAAGAAAGACTTGTTGTAATCCTTTAAAAAAGTTTCCAGCCACTGTATTGACTCTAAATCCAAATAGTTGGTAGGCTCATCTAAAAGCAATAGGTCAGGGGATTGCAGGAGCACCCTTCCTAAAGCGAGGCGGGTTTTTTGGCCGCCGCTTAACGTAGAGATGGGGGTGTCTTCGTCGTCAAATCCCAAACCGGTAATTACTCCTCGTATGCGGCTTTGAATCTCAAAACCGCCATTTGATTTAAATTCCTCAAAAAGGACGGAATACTGGTGCATTAAATCATTTAGCCGCTTTTCATCTTGATAAATTTCCGGGGTAGACATGAGGGTTTCTAGCTTTCTCAACCTGCTTTCCTGATTCTGCAGCTCTTTAAAAATTGATGAAAGTGCATCTTTGATTGTTTTATGACTTTCAAACTTGGCACTTTGAGAAAGATACCCAATCTTTAAACCCTTTTCCATAAAAATATTTCCACTGTCGTAAGACATTTTGCCTGCTAAGATTTTCAGCAAAGTGGATTTGCCAGTGCCATTTAAGCCTACCAGTCCTATTTTATCCTTTTCCTCAATTAAAAAATTTACATCTTTTAAAATAACGTCTGTGCCGAAACTTTTGCACAAACCTGATACATTCAATATGGCCATTTTTATCACCAGTGGGTAAGTTGTGTAAAATTTTAAGTTAAATATATGTTAACACAAGCTATGGGGTTAGACAACAAACTTCTGTCATAATAAAAGAGGGCCTATGGGCCAATAAAGAGAGGGCAAAAGTAAACCCTGTAGAAAATTTCCTACAGGGCTTTTAGTAAAAATAAAAGAGCTCGCAGTGACCTTCGCTTCAGCTGATATGGACCTCTACACAGCCCACTGCAATCTTTCGACTGCAATAGACCATTTCAAAGCCCATACCAACCTATGCTCGACCATCATGAGTACCTTAGAAGCCTGAGGCAACCTCTCGGCTGCCGCAAACCTCAAATTAATGCAATAAAGTACTGTGGTCCAATACTCCATATTGTATTAATCTACGGAACCCATGATGATCTTAGCTCGAAGACTACGCATCCCTTTCGACCCTATGATAGCAGTTGGGCTATCATAGAGCCTTACAAGACACGCAGCCCTCTTCCCGCCGGCAGATGTGAAGCCTTACTGACCTCACATCCACCTTTGGCCGACTGCCGGAAAACCCATACAAGATCTTCCGGCAGTCTTGGCTCAGCCACTGCGAACCCTTCACTATTATTTTGCCCTTTGTTATTTTTAATTATTCACTGTGCAGAACCGCTTTTTGCCATTTAAGAACTTGCCTTAAGCATGCGGACCAAAATAGTGGCGGCTTCAGCACGGCTTACACTGCCCTTAGGATTAAAATTGCCGTTGGCAGCAGATAAAAGTTTAAGTCCCATGGCTATGGCAGTATGACCTTTGTATTCGGGCTTTATGGAAGCACTGTCTTTTGTCAAGTCTTTATAGATATCGGAGATGCTTGCAATTTTTTCAAATCCTCGAGAAAGGATGTTTTGGGCAGAAGCTTCACCATCTTTTACCCAGCCAAGTTTTACGGCTTCTTCCAGATACTTCAAAATTTCATCATCGTTTTTAGCATCTTCTGACTCAAGCCTTATAATAGGCGGCAGAGGCATATCATCTGAAATTTGATGGCCCTTTGCTATTAACAACAGCTTGATAAACTCACCTTCATTTATGGCCTCATCAGGTCTAAATAGATTTTCTTTAGACTTTAATATCCCCAAATCCACTAAAAGCTGTATGTCTTTTTCAGCCCAGTGGCCCTTTATATCGGTAAAAGCAGTTTTGGTCTCTTCTTTAATTGGTTTTCCTCTACTGTCCAAAGGCTT
>JAMNZY010000162.1 GCA_023622055.1 Bacillota bacterium | reverse complement strand
TACCTCCAGGGCTATGTTTTTATACAAATTATATAATACCTAATTTTAAACTGCAATGCAAAAAATGCCCTGTAAGGGCATTTGCTTTTCCAGTCAATTTCATTTTTTAATCATTATCTTCTTCATTTAAAATTGTATCAGTTTCTTCAACTACGCCGCGCTCTTCATTGCCATCCACATATGTTTCTGTGTAATCTACAGCCCCAGGTATGTCTTGAGGCCCGCTAGATGTGCCATATCTCTCCACATCTTGCCAAGCATCTTCCCCATCATAGCCTATAGTGCCTACACCATCGTTAAAACTTCTTCCAAAGGGAAATCCCAAGACTTCCTCTTCCAGAGGCCTTCTGCTGTGGTCCCTTGGCATTTCTTCAGATTTTTTACAATCAACACAGAAAGTTGTATAAGGTACAGCTTCAAGTCGCTCTTCTGCAATGGGTTTGCCGCATTTTTCACATGTCCCATAAGTCCCGTTATTTATCCTGTCTAAAGCGTGATTCACTTTCATAAGCATAACCTTTGAATTACCTTGAAGACCCAAATCTTTTGCCCTTTCAAAGGTCTCAGCACCTAAATCCGCCGGATGATTATCATAACCTGATAGTTCACCTACAGACTCTTTTAAAGGCTCTGAACCCCGCTTTGCTAAAGTGTCTATTTGTTTTTCAAGTCTACTCTTTAAACTTTCTAGCTGTGTCTTATAGTATTCCAAGTTCAAATTGGGCCTCCTCATTTCCTGTATGGTATTTAGGTTAAAGCTGTTTTTGAACTATCTTAATTATATCGGCAATGAATGTACCGATAATTGGCAATCTTAAAATCACAATGCGCTGTAGTATATAAATAACTAAGGCCCCTAAAAGGGTAAAACCTACTGCTGTTCCAAAACCCCTGGCTACGCCTCCTAAAAAATTGATGTACAACAATCTCTTGGGGTTTCTCAAAATATCAACATATTCAGCTAAATTAAGTCTTTCAATATTTAATGATAGCTCATCGATTTTTTGGCTCAGCCTGTCGTAGATTTTATCATCTGTCATATAGATTCCCTCAAAATTAATTTATCCAACTGAGCTATTTTTATTCTTCAGGATCCTCATCTGTTGCAAAGGCCCTTGCTTCCTCATCCTCTGCAGTTGCAGCTTCTAATACGGCATCACTTTGAGAGTCACTATAGGGAAACGTATCAAGCTCTACAGAATCTAAATAATCTAGCTGAGCTTGAAGAAAATTTTTAAAACGTATTTTATATAAATGAAATTGCTGTCTTAATTCTTCATTTTGAGTGTTTATTTCTTCAAACTGTTTTTTAGCTCTATGTAATATTTCCTTTGCCTGCAGTGAAGCTTCTTTTAGGATAGTCTCTCTTTCCCTTTCAGCAGCATTTCTTACTTCTTCGGCGGTCTTTTCTGCAAGCACTAAGGTATTTTTTAAAGTTGATTCCATATCTCTATAGTTTTGAATCTTCTCTTCCAGCAATTGAATCTTCTCTTTTAAATCTCGATTTTCTCTGTAAATATTTTCGTAGCTTTCCAAGAGTTTATCTACAAACTCATCTACTTCTTCTGGGTTATAACCTCTTAAAGATTTGCTAAATTCTTTCTTTTGAAATTCCAATGGCGAAATATCCATGTTGCTCAAATCATCTCCTTACCAAAGAAGACCCCACAGGAGTCTAATAATAATTGCTCTCACAAAGTCTAAAAAAAGCAGTGCCAAAAGTGGCGAAAAATCCAAATATGGCCCTGGTCCCCTGGGCATCAATCTTTCTAAAAGATTTCTAAAAGGAGCCAATATTGGCTCTGTAAAATCATATATAAACCTAGTAAATGCGGGATTTACAGGTCTTGGGAAAAAAGATAAAATAACACGAAATAAAATCATTAAGTCCACAAATTGAAAAAACAAATTTACTAATCTTATCAAAACTTTACCCCCTTATTTTAGC
Source organism: Bacillota bacterium (assembly GCA_023622055.1). Lineage (GTDB taxonomy): Bacteria > Bacillota > Thermosediminibacteria > Thermosediminibacterales > Tepidanaerobacteraceae > DTU063. The sequence goes on along the minus strand of JAMNZY010000162.1, from coordinate 2,562 downwards.
ATGCAGTGATGAATTGTCTTGATTTTCTTCTTCAGTTTCCAGGCCTGCCACATCCACATTGTCGGGGGCAAACAAAAATATGCCCGGACCTATTTTCTTTACCGTGCCGTCTAAGGCAAAAATGCTACCTGCCATAAAATCCAGTACACGTTTTGCATTATCTTTGTCAAGCCTTTCTAAATTGACGATTACGGCTCTCCTGTTTTTAACTTCATTTGTAATTTCCCTAACATCTTCAAAGGAACCCGGTTTAAAAATCACCACTTTGTTCTTATTTGTTTGGTGAATATTGATGACTCTTCCCATAGGTTTTGGCTCAGGCCGGGCAATATAAGGTTCGAAATTGCCTTTTTCCTCCTCTTGCGGCATTTCGTCTTCGATACCGAGAAAATACAATATTTTTTTAAAAAAGGTCTTATTGCTCATCTCTGATCTCCCTCTTAAGTTTTATTCTCTGGCTCCAAAAATTCCAGTGCCAATTCTCACCATATTTGCCCCTTCTTCTATTGCCACCTCAAAGTCATGACTCATGCCCATAGATAAATACTCCATACTCACATTTCTTATAGATTTCTCTTTTAGACTCTCAAAAATATTATATAGTTGTCTAAAGTATAATCTCACATCTTCTGGATCTTCCTTAAAGGGAGCGATCGTCATTAGTCCTCGTATTTTTAAATTTGGAAGTTGTGCGACCTCCTTGACAAAACTTTCTGTATCATCCGGGTCAATGCCGTATTTTGTCTTTTCTCTGCCAATATTTACTTGAACTAAAACATCAATTACTCGCTCTGCTTGCTCAGCCCTTTTTTGTATTTCCTCTGCTAAACGAAAACTGTCAAGGGACTGAATCATAGAAAACAATTCAATTGCTGTTTTTACTTTATTCCTTTGCAGGTGACCTATTAAGTGCCACTTTACATCACCCTTTACTAGGTCAATTTTACTTTTAGCTTCTTGCACTCTGTTTTCTCCCAGTAAAACAATTCCGTTGTCAACTGCCGCCTGTACCACTTCTGCAGAAAAGTTCTTAGTAACTGCAATCAAATGAATATCTTCCCAGTTCCTTCCGGAACGCTCCGCTGCAGCTTTAATTTTAGATTTTACTTGTTGAATATTTTGCTTTAAATAATCCATGTAATCCCCTCTTATTTTAGTAAAATTTTATCTCCTTGTCTTAATCCATCTACTATTATATTGTATTCATCTTCAAATACCAACTCAACAGGCTTAAAGCGCCTTTTTCCACGCTCTATAATATATACTCCCTTTTCACCATCTTCATTTGTAAATAAGGCATTTTTAGGTATCATAGTGCCAGAATATGTTCCCAGCATGACCTCCACCTTTATTTTTCTTGAATCTAATAGACTGTCCAAATCCGTATTAATTAAAAAAAAGCCTATGCCTTCCTTATTGATACTTGTCAATCTTGCCTTTACCATGTTATTATCGGCTAACTTGATATAGTACTCTATGCCTTCTTTTAATTGTTTTTCAGGTTTTAAAGCAATATACCAGGAAAAATTATCAATAATTTTAAGAACTGGTTCATTTGCATTAACGTCTTTAGGCTCAACTGGTTTTCTCGTGTTTTCTCTCACAGCCTGCAACTGAACATGGGAAATATCTTCTGCCTTATGGGGAACCAATAGGTCTTCAAAACCATCAATATCTAAACTAACTATCCCAGATTCCGGCGCATAAGTTATAATTTCAATTTTACTCAAATCTTCTTTCGTTTGTTCTAATTGTTGTTTTAAAAGATTCAAGTTAGCTTCATTGGCCTCAAGGAGTTTTTCCTTTTCTTTTGTCAATCGGGCCAGTTCATCCTTTAATAATTTTACTTTGTCAAATTCACCACTTTCAGTAGCCTCTTTTATCTTTTCAGTAGTGCTTTCTATGGATTTGTTTACTAAATTCAACGACATTGACGAACTTCCCACACTGTCCTCCAAAGTTTTAATCTTTTCTTCAATATCAGCTATTTCCCTTTGATAGTGCTCCCTTTGCTTTTCGTCTGTAGTAACTATAAAAAGGGGGGTACCAACTCTTACTCTTTCTCCTGTTTTAACCAGCAGTTGTACCTTTCCGTCTACCGGAGACAAAACCGGTGTTTCATTTTTTATGATAATCCCTTCAGCCGAGAAACTTTCACTAATCTCACCATTTGAAACAGTATAAGTGTTCATAAACAAAGTTTTATAAAAATAAAAAAACAAGAGAGCTATAGATAATAATGCTAAAAATATAGGCAGCTTTAATGACTTTTTCTTTGGTCTTAGATATACCACCTTTTTGCTTTGATGATGGCGCATATAATCTCCCCGGATACTTTTGTAAATCTATATTTATATCTTCTCCAAAAATAGGAATAATCCTCTTTTTTACCTTAGTTTTTCCAATAAAAGTATTTCGTTTTTCAACAAAATTTTTCAAATCTGTGATAAAAGAAAAAAGAGAGCCTTACAGCTCTCTTGGTTAATTTCTTTTATAATGGTCTGAGTGGAGGGATTTGAACCCCCGACCTCTTGAACCCCATTCAAGCGCGCTACCAAACTG
>JAMNZY010000239.1 GCA_023622055.1 Bacillota bacterium | reverse complement strand
TTTTCCAATATTCGAAGCATTCCGTCATCGGTGACTGTGCCGACCTTTACTGCCTCCAAATCCCATTTCTTGAAAATTTCCTTTACATCATCTTCATGTCCCTTTTCCACAATGACTAGCATCCGCTCTTGGGATTCAGATATCATAATTTCATAAGGTTTCATGTTTTCGTCTCTCTGATGAACTAAAGCCACATCTAATTCTATACCGCTGCCTGCCCTGGCTGCCGTTTCACATGTAGAAGATACTACTCCAGCAGCTCCCATGTCCTGAACGCCAATGACCCATTCTTTGTCCAAAAGCTCAAGACAAGCTTCCATTAGTTGTTTTTCTTTAAAAGGGTCTCCCACCTGCATTGGCGAGCCTTGATCTGGATTTTCATCTGAAAGTTCACCTGAGGCAAAACTTGCTCCATGCATTCCATCACGGCCAGTTGCTGCACCAACCACCATTACTGAGTTTCCTACCCCGGCAGCCTTGCCTCTCACAATCTTATCATGGCGTATTATTCCTACACACATGGCATTTACCAGGGGGTTTTCTTTGTAAGCATCATCAAAGTATACCTCTCCGCCAATTGTAGGTATACCCATGGTATTGCCATAATCTCCAATGCCGGCAACAGCACCTTTGAACAGAAATTTTGCTCTGGTATCATCAAGATTGCCGAATCTGAGGGAGTTTAAAAGGGCAATAGGCCGTGCACCCATGGCAAATATGTCGCGGATAACACCACCGGCGCCGGTAGCAGCTCCCTGATAGGGTTCAACAGCCGATGGATGATTGTGGCTTTCCACCTTCATGACAATGGCTAAGTTTTCACCTATATCTACAATTCCTGCATTTTCCCCTGGCCCTTGAAGTACTTGAGGGCCTTCAGTTGGTAGGCGCTTTAGGACTACTTTTGAATTTTTATAACTGCAGTGTTCAGACCACATGACACTGTATAAAGTAAGTTCCAGGTAATTTGGTTCCCGACCTAGTATCTTTAATATTTCATCATATTCTAAATCTGTGAGACCAAGTTTTTTAGCTTCAGCACGACTTGCCATGTGTTTTCCCTCCTTCTATAAACCCCACTATAGACTGAAAGATTTTTATACCATCTGTATTTCCCAACAGCTCTTCAGCACACCGCTCTGGATGGGGCATTAATCCAAGGACATTGCTATCTGAATTAACTATACCTGCAATATTTTCTAAAGAACCTGTGGGATTTGACTCTAAATTAGTATTTCCATTCTCATCACAATACGAAAAAACAATTTTGTTATCGGCTTTTAAGTCTTTTATGGTTTCACTGTAAGCAAAGTAATTTCCATATTTGCAAGCAAGTGTCAGGCGAATTATCTCACCTTTTTTGTAAAGGGCTGTAAAAGGAGTGTCTGTATTTTCTACCCGAAGAAACACATCTTCACAGTGAAATTTCAAGTCTTTATTTATCAATACTGCTCCCGGAAGTAAACCGGCCTCTAGTAATATTTGAAATCCATTGCCAATTCCCAGTACAAACTTTTTAGCTTTAGCTGCATCAATCACTGACTTCATTACTCTTGAGCGGGCAGCGAGGGCGCCTGGTCTAAGATAATCCCCATGAGATGCTCCTCCGGGAAGAATTATTAAGTCAAAGTCCTCTGGGGCAAAAGATTCCTTGTAGAAAACATACTCTACGGGTTTATTTAAAATGTTTTTAAAAACATGAAAGCAATCACTGTCACCACTTGACCCAGCAAATTGAATTACTGCACACCTCATATTTAGGCCTCCATTATGTCAAATTCATAATCTTCAATAACCGGATTTGATAAAATCTTTTCACACAATTCAGTTGCGATTTTTTGGGCAGTAGCCTTATCGGCAGCATCGATTTTTACATTATAAAACTTACCCGTTTCCACGTCACGAACTTGTTCAAATCCACAGTCTGAAATAGCGTTCTTTATGGCGCCACTTTGAGGGTCTAATACTCCCTTTTTGTAATACACATAAACCTTTGCTAAAAACATATATTTAACACCCCCTGTGTTTTTATAAAAAAAGGGTAGATAATTATCTCTACCCTTAGTTTGTCTACTTTGACAATAAAATACTACGCCTTATAGCCAGGGCAGTTACGGCCGCCCGGTAGAGACTTTCAGGCCAATTCCTGAAATTATATAAGGTTATCATAATTGCACTCTTTTTTACTTATCTTATCATAAGGTGTGCCAATTGGCAATAGATTTTACGAACATTTTTTATTAATCTCGTTAAATCGTCCGGTTTTTGCTTGGTTTTTTTCGATTAAAGGCTATTTAAAAAACTTTTTATTCGCTTAACAGCTTCTTCAAGGTCTTCCATGGAAGTGGCATAAGACAGTCTAACAAAACCTTCGCCGCTTTCTCCAAAGGCGCTGCCTGGGACTACTGCGACTTTGCCTTCCCAAAGGAGCCTTTTTGCAAATTCCTCTGAAGTAAGGCCCGTTTCTTTAATTGATGGAAATGCATAAAAAGCTCCCTTTGGTTCAAAACATTGAAGGCCCATTTCCCTTAAACTTGTCACCAAAAATTTTCGCCTCTTGTCATACTCTTTTCGCATACTTGCAATATCCCCATCACCATTTCTCATGGCTTCTATCCCTGCATACTGGCTGATAGTTGGAGCACATGCCACATTATATTGATGAACCTTTAATATTTGCTGGGCCAATTCTTCAGGAGCAGCAACATACCCTAGTCTCCAGCCAGTCATGGCATAAGATTTGGAAAATCCATTTATGGTGATGGTTCGCTCCCACATTTCATCGATTTTGGCAAAGGCAGTGTGCTCAATACCATAAGTCAGCTCAGAGTATATTTCATCTGCTACTACTAATAAATCGTGTTTTTTTACAATACCTGCTATTGCTTTGAGTTCTTCTTCTGTCATAACTGCTCCTGTGGGATTGTTGGGATAAGGCAGTATTAACAACTTTGACCGGGGAGTTATATATTTTTCCAGCACATCAGGTTTTAAAACAAAATTATCTTCTATATATGTAGGAACATAAACAGGGGTACCTCCTGCTAACAAAGTGCAGGGCCCATATGCTACAAAGGCCGGCTGGGGTATTAAAACCTCATCTCCCGGTTCTATAAGGGTCCTTATAGCCACATCAATGGCCTGGCTTGCACCTACTGTAACGATTATTTCCGATTCAGGTTTGTATGTAAGTTGATAGCGGCGATTTAGGAAATCGCAAATTTCCTGCCGAAGTCTATAGTGGCCGGCATTGGCAGTATAAAAGGTGCGCCCTTCATTTAGAGATTGAACAGCTGCCTCATTTATATGAGAAGGTGTTGTAAAATCAGGTTCACCGATGCACAATGATATGGCACCTTCCACTTCTTTTACCATGTTGAAAAAATAGCGTATTGTTGAAATTTCAATGTCCTTTGCCCTTTGAGCTACGTATTTTCCATAGTCCAATAGAAATCTCCTCCATAAGTTTAAAATTTTTATTATTATGATTATATCTTCAAAAGATTTCATCTGCAAGGCAATATTTGTAAAAAAGGTGATATGGCAAAAATAATAACAATTTTATGGAGATGCAAATATGATATAAGTGAAGATTTATTGGGAGGGAAAATTATGCTGTCGCGTCAACAGGAATTTGGTTCTAGGATATTGTATCAGGGACTGCAGGGTGAAGATGTGAGAGAACTGCAGTCTAAGTTGGAGAGCCTAGGTTACGATGTGGGACCCATTGACGGTATTTTCGGCCCTTTGACTGAAAAGGCAGTTAGAAAGTTTCAAAAAGATAATGGCTTAGTGGTAGATGGCATTGTTGGACAGGAAACTTACGCTGCCCTAGAAAGATTATTACCATAGATTTTTAGCCTTCACTTCCCTCACCTTTAAGGACCCCCATAGGCGCAAGTTTTACCAGAGGTTTAGTAAGTCCTGCTTCCACTAGAGTAAAGATGACTTCATCGATATCTTTGTATGCAAGTGGGGCTTCATCAAGTAAGGATTTCATATTCCTGGCAATAGTCACCACATGTCCCATTTGCTTTATTAAATCTTCCCTTGTAAACTCGGATTTGGCTCGCTTTCTTGACATTATTCTGCCAGCACCGTGGTTTACAGAGCAAAAAGTTTCTTTTATTCGGTCTGTGCCTAAAACTACATAGGAACCTGTACCCATACTGCCAGGGATTATAGCAGGATGGCCAGTATCCCTATAACAGGAGGGATTGTCCTCATGGCCTGCAGGCAAAGCCCTAGTAGCTCCTTTTCTGTGCACTAAAAGCCATCTGCCCCCGTACTTTTCTTTTTTGGCAATGTTGTGGGCAACGTCATAAAGTATATCAAGGCCAAGTTTAGACTCAGACTCTTTGAGCACTTCAACAAAAGCTTCCCGAACAAAATGGGTTATTATCTGGCGGTTAGCAAAGGCATAGTTGGCGGCACAAGCCATTGCCTGAAGGTATTTCTGCCCATCTTTAGACAAAATAGGAGCACAGGCAAGACCCTTTTGGGGAGCGCGAGTTCGGTTTTTGTCAGAATTGTTCCACATTA
>JAMNZY010000036.1 GCA_023622055.1 Bacillota bacterium | reverse complement strand
GGCACATATGGGAAATATTTGGGGCACGAAATGCCAAAAAGTTATGTAAAGAAAATTGGCCCCATAACCTTTTGCCACTTTTATATATGGCTCCTGTTTTAAAGCCAAGACTTTTGAGCGGACAAGTCTTGCCGGCATAACCCAAGACAAAAGAGACAGGATTATTATGATGTTTTTTATGCTAGGACCGAAGAAAGCCCCTGCTACAATCATTATCGGCAGAGTTGGTATGGCCATCAAAATATCTATCACAGCTGTCACAACAAGATCTGGCATGCCGCCAAAATATCCCGATACAATGCCTAAAAAAGTGCCGAGGAAACTGGACAGTAAAGATGTGCCCATTCCCACCAAAAGGCTGTTTCTGGCTCCAAAGCAAATTTGTGCCCATATATCAATGCCGAGATCATCGGTGCCCAAAATATGCTCTTTACTTGGTGCCTCCAGGGCCCTTCCTGTAGGCGTATTCCAAGGATGTCTTGCCAGCTGGGGTGCAAACACTGCCATAAAACCCAGTGCAAATATTATGAAAACAGATATTTTGCCCGCTATAGAGAAACGTCTTAGAATATCAAACATCATATATCACCGTCAATTAATCCTTGGATCCAGCTTTTTGTACATAATATCTGCTGCAGTATTCATAATAAGTACAAAAAGGGTTACAGTGAGAAATATTCCTTGAACTAGGGGATAATCTCTCACCAATACTGCCTGCCGCATTAAAAGGCCAAGGCCGGGGTATTTATAGACATTTTCCACTAGTATTGTGCCACCTACCGCTTGACCTAAGCTGCTAAACACCCTGGTGACAATTGGCAAGGCTGCGTTTGATAAAGCATGTCGAAAGAGTATGCGCCAGGTGCCAAGGCCCTTGGCCTTAGCAGTTGTTATGTAATCCTTGTTCATCACTGAAATCATGCTGTTTCTGGCAATGAGAAAAAATCCTCCCATCTGGACAACAGAAAGGGTAAGGGCTGGCAAAAATCCATGATGCACCAGATCTAATATTCGGTCAGTCCACGAAGCATAGTCTGCAAAAGGGGTCATTCCTCCCGATAGGGGAAATAATCCCTGCTGGGCAGCCAAAGTGAATAAAAATAAGATTCCTATTAAAAACGGCGGTATTTCTGACACAAATACCATTGTAGAGTAGAGGATTTTGTCTAATGTCCTCTGCCTCTGCCATGCTGACAGACAGCCTAAAAGGATGCCAATTAAACCGCCTAATATTATGGATAAGAGCACTAGAGAAACAGACCAGGGAATGCGGTTTTTTATGATCGTCCACACATCATTGCCAAAGTATATGCTGTACCCTAAGTCTCCCCTCCCTAAATTTATAAGATAATTGCCATATTGGACGAGAATGGGTTTATCTAAACCGTAATAAGCCTTTTGCCTTTGGATTTCTTCCTCTGAATAAGTGATGGCAATATCCCCTTGTTCACTGGATAAAAAGTAAAAGGGATCTCCCGGCATGAGCCGGGGCAAAGAGAAATTTAAGGTGATTATTACGAAAAAGGTTAAAAGAAGCTTTACGATTTTTTTATAAATCATGTTCATCTTTCCAAATAAGATAATTTATTGTGAGTCACTTCATGGTGGTCAAATACATGAACCCAGCCATCGTACTTTTCAGGTCTGAAAACTGTATATTCCACTGTGTTGTAAAGGGGCAAGAGGGGTATTTCATCTGAAATTAGCTTTTGAAGTTCCTTTATCATAGATTTTCTGCTTTCCTCATCCAGTTCTGTAAGCTGTTTTTTGCAGAGCTCATTTATGATTGGATTACTGTAACCAGGGATCACATTAGACGCAGGGCTGTTGTCCTTGGCAACAGATACGGCGTAGTTTTCCCTGAGTATATCTGCATCCTGGCCCCAACCCCCATGGCCGATTAGGGCAAGTTCGTAGTTTTGCTCTTTTACCATGCTGTCACGGGTCTTCATGTCAGCCGTTTGAACTGTTAAATTAATTCCTGCCTTGGCCAGGTTTATCTTTAAAAGTTCCGCAATCCTGGCTTCTCTTTGGTCATCCGCGATTAGCAATGTAAGGTCTAGTGTCCTATTATTTAACAGCTCTTTTGCCTTTTCTATGTCAAATTCATATTTGGTTACATCAGGATTGTACCAAATGTGGTCAATGGGCAGATATCCTGGACTTGCTGGGACGGCAGCACCTCTGGCGACCTTTTCGATAAGTTCATCTATATCTATGGCATGGGCTATGGCTTTTCTCACATTGATATCAGACAGTTCCGGTTTTTTCTCCATGTTAAACATCAGCTTATATCCCCAAAAAGCCGGGCTTTTTAAAACCTTATATTTTTCATTGCCTTTATACCGGTCCATTAAGTCCTGCGGGACTTTTATTAAATCAATTTCTCCATTTTCAAAGGCTAACACCGGATCACTTACCGGGACAAATTCAATTATGTCAATTAAAGGCTTTGGCCCCCAATAATCCTCAAAGGCCTGATAGCGGTAGGTGCCTTGCTCTTGGTTGTAGTGGGTAAGTTTATATGGCCCACACCCCACTAATTTGTCTAAATCCCGCACCTTTTTAGGGTTATCTACGTTCTCCCAAATGTGTTTAGGAATAATCCTCACAATGCCCAATCTGTCCAGCACTGTGGCATTTGGTTCAGTTACTGCTATTTTGATTTGGTGTTCATCCACAATTTCTATTTTTTCAATAAAGGGCTTGCCGTCAATTAACAGACTGTTGGAAACAGGAGGATGTTTTAAAAAATACTCAAAGGAAAATTTCACATCTTCGGCAGTGAGCATCTTGCCGTCATGCCACTTGACTTGGGAATTTAATACAAAAGCATACTCTTTTCCATCGGGAGAAATGCTCCATTCCTTGGCAAGCCAAGGAATAAGACCTTCTTCACCTTTTTCCAAAAGGCTGTCGTAAATAAGGCGCATTTTTGCCATGCCAGGGCCCCGGGAATAGTGGGCAAAAGGAGAGGGAAGGCCCCAGTCTCCACCCTCCAGGCGGATTATCAGGGGAGAATCTTTTTCATGATCAACATTTCCTGCAGTATTTTGATCACGCCTTGAACCGCAGCCGGTTATATTGATGATTATGGCTGTCAATATAAACAATAAGAGCAACTTGCTTATACCTGATTTTTTCATAGGAACCCCTTCTTCCAGGTGTAATTGTTAATGCTTAGCTGCCGGCACAGCTGCCAGGCTGCAGGTGTAATGGAGCAGATCGTTAGTTACAGCTTGTAGGTAATGCCGGTGAGCAAGCGGCATTACCTACAAGCTTTTAAACCTGCCAGTACAGCCATGCCACTTTGGCTGTGGTCTGTTCCGTTATCTTTCCGTCTACAGAAATGGTTTTAAGATAATCTAATATATCCTCTCTGGTTGCTTGGTCATTAAGTCTTGTAACTAAAATGTCTGCCATTTGTTCTATATGATATTCGTTGGTCCACTGCCTGTCTTTATATGTAATTTCGGGATAATAACCCCACTGCCACAATAAATTGAAGCTAAAGTAGATTTGATTGCCCCAGGCCTTGTTTTTTATGCCCAAATGTTTTTTCAATCCTTCTAAGACTTGGTCTTCTCTTGACACAAATCCACTGAGAAAGCAGTGCTTGCAACTGGCTTCTATCATTTTCTTTAAAGCCTCAGGGCTGTCAATTCCGGGACAAAATGCAGCAAAAACCAGGTCAAAGTTTTTCTTCCAACCAAATTCCTCTGATTTTACTTCAGGCCATGAAGCTTGGACCAACTCAATATTTCTCAGCCCCCTGCTTTCGGCATTCTCTTTGGCATATTCTATCATTTTAGGGGAAATATCAGTTCCGGTTACCCTTTTTACCTCTTTTGCAAAGGCTAGAGCGTATTTTCCCGGACCGCAGCCTATATCCAGAACACTGCTGTTTTTTTCTAGAGCTCCCTTATCTCTTAAGAACTTCAGAACTTCCTCCACTTCCATAACAGTCCTTTGTGAATCTAAGCGGGAATTGAATTCAGAAGCTCTAAAGTCCCAGAACTGCCGTTGATTCTTTATGTCTTTACTTTCCGTTTTCCAAAGTAGGTCAAAGTGGATTTCCATTGCTACCAACCTCTTGAATAGTCATCAAAACAGTCCAAGCATACAGCCTTTCCTTCCATTAGGCGCATTTTATGCTCAGGAGCACCTTCACTGCATTTACTGCATATTAATGTATTGAAAATCCGTGCCTTCTCTGGCAAATCAAAGGTGGGTTCCTTAAACTCAAACAGCTTCTCCACAGGACTTTCTAAAATAGCCTGCTGGCGTTCTTCTCTGGACATATCTTTACTTACACTGTCAGGTTTAAAGACAATTCGCAGCTTTTCTCCAGTATCCCGGCGAAAGAAGGTAAAAGCTTGTTTACCGGTGCCCCGATATATAAGATTGCCTTTGCCTATGGTGCAGCCAGTAATTACTTGAACTGCATCTACGCCGCAGGCATCGTTTTCGGTTACGCAAACAATTTCTTCATCTTTTGAAAAGCTAACACCAAGCTTTTTTATTGCTGCTTCACAGGCCTTAAATCCAATGGCAAGGCCAGGACACTCATGGCCGTGAAACT
>JAMNZY010000092.1 GCA_023622055.1 Bacillota bacterium | reverse complement strand
TGATCTAAAAAGGGATGCCAATGCCCGGGTAGTATTAAACCGACTTTACAAGCACACCCAGATGCAAACCACCTTTGGGGCGATAATGCTGGCACTGGTGGACAACAAGCCTCAGGTGCTAAATTTAAGGGACATAATTTACTACTACCTGGAGCATCAAAAAGACGTCATTGTCAGAAGGACTAAATTTGATTTGGCTAAAGCCGAAGAACGGACCCACATTTTAGAGGGTTTAAAAATAGCTTTAGATAACATTGATGAGGTAATAGCTATCATTAGGCGTTCTGAGGATGATGCAACGGCCAGGGATGCTCTGATGAAGGCCTTTGGCCTTACTGAAAAACAGGCTCAAGTCATCCTGGACATGAGACTTAAGCGGCTGACAGCCTTGGAAAGGGAAAAAATCGAAGAAGAGTATCAGGAACTTTTAAAGAAAATCCAGTACTACAAAGAAGTGCTGTCAGATGAAAAATTGGTCCTTTCCATTATCAAAGAAGAGCTGCTACAGATAAAGGACAAGTTCAATGATGAGCGGAGAACTGAAATAACCCATGATGAAGATGATTTGGATATAGAGGATTTAATATCTGAAGAAGAAGTGGTAATAACTAAGACATATTTGGGCTATGTAAAGCGAATGCCCCTTTCCTCATATCGGAGCCAGAGACGGGGAGGCAGAGGGGTAACAGGTGCCACTACAGTAGATGAAGACTTTGTGGAACAGATATTTATAGGCACCACCCATCATGTGGTCATGTTTTTCACCAACCAAGGCAATGTGTATAGACTAAAGGCCTATGAAATACCGGAGGCCGGCCGCACTGCCCGAGGAACAGCCGTTGTGAACTTGATTCCATTAAAACCCGGTGAAAGAGTCAATGCCATGATAACAATAGAAGACTTTGATGAAGCCCGCTATTTAATTTTTGTCACCAAAAACGGCACTGTGAAAAAGACATTGCTTTCAGAATACGACAGCACCAGAAAGACAGGCCTTATAGCCATATCCTTGAGAGAAGATGACGAGTTGATCAGTGTCAGATTGGTTGACAACAATGATGAGATAATCTTAGGCACAAATCACGGCATGAGCATAAGGTTCTCTGTAAATGACGTCAGCACAGTAGGTCGCACGGCTTACGGCGTCAAGGGCATTACTCTCCGCCCAGGTGACAGTGTAGTAGCAATGGATGTGATCCGCCAGGGAGAAGATGTGCTGGTGGTTACTGAACAAGGTTTTGGCAAGCGCACCCATGAAAAGGAATTTAGGCTCCAGAGCCGAGGAGGCAAAGGAGTGATACTGCAGAAAGTCACCGATAAGACAGGGCCTGTGGCAGGTCTCAGGATTGTAGGCGAAAAGGATGAGATAATGCTTTGTACAGCCTCAGGCATCATGATCCGCATGCAGGCTGCAGATATATCCAAGATGAGCCGCAACACAAGAGGCGTAACTCTCATAAAACTGGAAGAGGATGACAAAATCACATCTATGGCTGTGGTCACCGAAGATTAGACTGGGATTTGATTTATTACCATGCGGCTGTCATAGCCGCAATCTGGACATGCAAACAAGTGTATGCACTGATGTTCTGGTTGGCCCATAGATACTATATCCCTGTCAAGATAGGGATTATAAGGGGCAAAGTAATCTTCAACAGGGCCATAATCGTCCATCTGGCCCCCACACTGGGGGCAGTTTTCCTTGACTTCGATTAGTGCATTGCAAAGTGGGCATTGAAAATCCATGGTATCACCTCAGGATTAGAATTCCTCCCTTTTTTAGTTTTTATAATAAAATTAAAACCCAATACTTTCTGCATACAACAAAGCAGTACCAAATATGGTGTTGCAGGAAATGTATTTAGATAATGGCGCTCGTTCAGTGTAAATTTTCTCTCTGCCATTATCTAAATACATGATATTAGCTGCTTAAATGTTTTTCGGTTATATTGTAGGCAGTGTTTTAAACTTTATTTTAAAATAAATTTTTAGGGAGAGCAGGGATTTTGAAAGAAATAGATATGCCCCTTGTGGAGGCACTGAAAAATTATAATAGGAGTGCTCCTATTAGGTTTCACATGCCAGGCCACAAGGGAAGAAAGCTGAATGTCCTAAAAGAGCTGGAGAGAAATCTTTTCAGCTGGGATGTTACGGAAATTCCCGGCCTTGATGATTTACAGCAGCCTTCCGGCCCTATAAAAAGGGCTCAGGAAAAACTTGCCAATCTCTACGACGCAGATAGCTCATTTTTTTTAGTAAATGGAGCAAGTTCAGGTATCATTGCCATGATGGGAGCCTGTGCCGGACCTGGTGATGAAATCATTATTTCCCGGGCAAGCCATAAATCAGTGCTGTCAGCCTTGATTATAACTGGTGCAAAACCTGTATATCTAATGCCTGAAAAGGATGAAGACTTAGGCGTCTATACTCAGGTGACGCCAGAAGCTGTGGCAAAGGCTCTGGAGGAAAACCAAAAGGCAAAGGCAGTGCTCTTGACCAGTCCTGTATATCAAGGTTTCTGTCCGGATTTAAAAAGAATTTCTGAAATTGTCCACGGCAAAAACAAAATTCTACTAGTTGACGAAGCACAAGGCCCCCACTTTTTCTTTAACCCATCTCTTCCAAAAAGTGCAGGAGAATTTGCCGATGGATGGGTTCAAAGTCCTCACAAAATGCTTACATCCCTTACCCAAAGTGCATGGCTTCACATAAAAGGTAATAAAATTGACAAAAGCATTTTAAAGGCTTTCATAAATCTGGTGACAAGCACTAGTCCCTTTTATATCTTGATGGCCTCTTTAGACATGGCCAGGGCTGTAATGGAAGCTGAAGGGAAGGCATTGACTGACAAGGCTTTGGAACTTGCCCACTTTGGAAGGGATTATATTAACAAACATACTCCCTTTTATGCAGTTGGGGCAGAAGTGAGAGGGAAAAAGGGCATCCATGATATAGATTTATCTCGCTTGATGATAAACGTATCAAAGGCGGGCTATACAGGATATGAAGTAGAAAGGCAGCTTAGAGAAGACTTCAATATCTATGCCGAATATGCGGACTCATATAATATTTATTTTTTAGTGACCTTTTCAAATACCAAAGGGGATGTAGATAAGCTGGTAAAAGCACTGTCCACCCTTAAACCCAAGGGCAAGGTAAGAGACTTTGTAGCTTGGCCTGATAAACTGCCAAAACAAGTCTTAGAGCCAAGATGTGCTTTTTACTCTCCTGGAAAGTACCTGCCCTTGGAAGAGTCTGTAGGACGTATAATGAAAGATGCTTTGGTGCCCTATCCTCCAGGGATTCCACTGCTCATGCCCGGAGAAGTTGTAGAACGGGAACATGTGAAGATTCTAAGCCGGCTTTTAATATCCGGCGGCAGCTGTCATGGCATTACAGATGAGGGTTTGGTGAAAGTAGTGGCAGAGGCTTAGACATATGATTTGAAATCAGTAGTAGCAATCAGGTCGATATAGTTAGATAATAGTTAGAAAGCGGCGTCTAACCAATTGCATTATATTAAAAGTTTTAGGTATATTCTGTGCGGTTGTTGGCAGTAGTAGATAATGGAAGCCAATGTATTTTCTCATTAAAAGTAATTAGTTCACTTTTACAGGATAGTTGGCAGTAGCAGATGATGGCGACTCCCTCAGTTTAATTTTTCTATGGTTCTAAGACTCGATTTTGAAAAATCCTAAATTTTTAAGCTCAAAGCCATTTGATCTTTACAATCTCAATGGGGCAAAAACCCCAAAAGCTTTGCTATTCTTACTATGCAACACCGGGTAAAAATTTTTAACGGATTTTTCAAAATCTCGTTAAGAACCAGGACGAAAAATTAAAATTCGCTCCCTGCCATTATCTGCTACCGTATTTACTGCAAAAAACATTTAAAAAAGGAGTTTCCCATGAAAGGAAAATTTGTAACAATTGAAGGACCAGATGGAGCGGGAAAGACCACCCAAGTTAAAAAAATCAGCGATTATCTAAAATCACGAGGTTTTAAAGTCCTGGTTACCCGAGAGCCCGGCGGCACACCATTGGGAGAAAAACTTAGAGAAGTGCTGCTTACCTCTGAAGGTGAAAGCCCTGTCCCAGAGGCAGAGGCCCTCATTTATGCAGCTTCTCGGGCTCAGCTGGTAAAAAAAGTAATTGAGCCTGCCTTAGATAAGGGCTTTACAATTTTATGTGACAGATTTGTAGATTCCAGCCTGGCCTACCAAGGGTGGGCTAGAGGTTTGGGCATAGAGGAGCTTGCCCGTATAAACAGGTGGTTTTTACAGGATATCTGGCCTGATTTGACAATTGTATTAGACATAGACCCAGCCCAGTCATTAAATCGCCTTTCTGGCAAAAAAGACCGACTGGAAAGCGAAACCTTGGATTTTCACAGAAAGGTGAGGGAAGGTTTTTTAAAACTTAAGGATTTATACCCTCAGCGGATAAAAATAGTAGATGCTGCCCAAAATCCCGATGCCATATTTAAAACAATATTGTTAGAGCTTGAAAAATCAGGTATAATAAACTCGTAATCTATATGAATATTTTAAAATGCCAACCAATTTCTAGGAAGAGGAGATAATATGAAACTGGTTTTGGCGGTGGTGCAGGATATGGATGCCGGGACCCTTATTGACAGTTTAAACAAGGGGAATTTTGGCGTAAC
>JAMNZY010000188.1 GCA_023622055.1 Bacillota bacterium | reverse complement strand
GTGGAAAAAGCAAGGGAACTAAAAGAAGAAAACGATTTGACAATATGAGGGTGATGTGATGCCTATAATAGTAAATTTAGACGTTATGTTAGCTAAACGGAAAATGAGTGTTACTGAGCTATCTGAGAAGGTGGGGATAACAATGTCAAATATATCTATATTGAAGAATGGAAAAGCAAAGGCCATACGATTTTCAACTCTAGAAAAAATATGTGAAGTATTAGATTGCCAGCCTGGTGATATCTTAGAATACGCAAAAGAGGAAAAGTAAAAATGGGGAGAACCGTAAAAGAGTATATATCAGGTTTGTTTTTGGGAATAGGATTCATTTTAATAATTAGCCCTTCGGTACTGTTTTGGTTTATTCATGGCAGTTATGAAAGGTATATATGGATTATAAACGGACCGTACCCATTTAGCCATTTCGGGGGAGGGCCTTTTCAGTTATTTATGTATTTAGGTTTATTTATAATGGGAGTAATTTTGATTGCAATTTCCGTGGCTTTAAAGGAGAGGTGACAGATTCTCAGGCTTAAAATGATTAAAGTGCGATCCATGAAAAAACAGCTAAAATACATATTTTTATTTTTGATTTTTATCTGCTTATTAACAGGATGTTTTTCACAAGCTTTATACAAAAAAATCTCAGCCACCTTGGGAATTAAAATACCTGCAAATGTAAAAATAGAATATGAAGACACTCATGGAGGATTTCACGGAGATGGAGAAACCTTTGCAAAAATCCAATTTGACCCATATCAGGCTGAAGAAATTTTAAGGCAAATAGAAAGTCTTGATAGTTGGCATGAGCTACCCCTGAGCGAAAATCTTCATCTTATCATGTATGGCGGAGAAAAGGACAATGTGGAGTATGCCTATAATTTTGCCAAAAGCTTTGGAATTCCTCATGTTAAAAACGGTTATTGGTTTTTTGTTGACCGACATGATGACAGCACTACCCCTGAAAAAGATGATGATATTTTTCAGCGAAGTTCCTTTAACTTTACTCTTGCCATATACGATATTGATACAAATACACTATATTTTTTCGAACTTGATACGTGAATAATTGGGGACTGAATAATTGGGGACAGGTACAAAAAATTCACAAGTGAATTTTTTGTACCTGTCCCCAATTATTCATTGATATCTTTTTTGTTTGAAATGATATAATATACAATAATGCTACTCCTTAATAAAAATTGGAGGAGGCGAAAAGCTGTGGGAAATGTGGCTGCTTTTTTTGATATTGACGGCACTCTCTTTAGAAATTCCCTTATGATTGAGCATTTTAAAAAGATGATAAGGTATGAAGTGATAGACCCTAGTGTGTGGTACGGTCGCCTTAGGGATTCCTATTCTGAATGGGAAAAGCGATATGGGTATTTTGACGATTACATGGATGAGCTTGTGAAAGTCTATGTTAAAGAGCTGAAAGGAATAAACAAATCTTATATAGAATTCATAGCAAGTCAGGTAATAAATATAAATTGGGACAAAGTTTACAGATACACCAGAGCCAGAATTAAGTGGCACAAAGAAAAAGGCCACATGATATTTTTCATATCAGGAGCTCCTGATTTTCTTGTGGAAAAGATGGCTGAAAAATACCAGGTTACGGCGTTCAGAGCCACTCGGTATATTGTAGATGAGAACAATAACTTTACCGGAGAAGTTGTCAGCATGTGGGATTCGGAAAACAAACAAAAGGCTGTAAAAGAGCTGGTAGAGCAATACAAAGTAGATCTTAAAGCAAGTTTCTCCTACGGAGATACCAACGGAGATCTTTCCATGTTAAAAATAGTTGGAAACCCAGTTGCCGTAAATCCCATCAAAAAACTTTTGATGGCCATAAAACAAGATGAGGAACTTTACAAAAAGACAACTATCATCGTAGAGCGAAAAGATCTGATATATGAGCTAACCCCTTCAGTAAACCTAATAGATCTTGAATAATCCGGGACAGTACAAATTATTCATTTCTCAAAGTTACCACGACAATTTCCGGCCTGTTAAATATTCTAATGGGTATAATGCTGTTGCCAAGGCCTCTGCTTACAATCATTGTTGATTTGTTTTGTGTATAGGCACCGCTGGTGTACTTGGGAAACAGGCCTTGATCTGGCGCCACCAGGCCCCCTACAAAAGGTATCCTAAACTGACCCCCATGGGCATGGCCGGAAAAAATCAGGTCTATGTTCTCCTTCACATATATATCAAAGAGTTCCGGCCTATGGCAGAGGAGAATTTGAAAAACAAAATCTGACAAGAGTTGAAGATGCTCTCTCAATTTGGATATATTTGTCCCTTCTAAATAGCTAGTTGTTAAAAAATCCGGATCAGATAAGCCCAGTATTTCTATTTTTCCCTGGCCTTTTGAAAGTGTCGCCTTAGTATCATCAAGTATATGTACACCTGCACTCTTCAGATTTTCCCTGATATTTTCATACTCGCCGGACCAAGCTTCGTGGTTTCCAGAAACATAGTAAACAGGAGCGATCTCCACAGCGCCATTTATAAAAACCATGGCCGTTTCCAAATCATATTTTCTTCTGTCAATTAAATCTCCAGTAATCACAATTATATCAGGTGACACTGCATGAATTTTCTTTAATAAACCCTCTTGGTTTTTTCCGAATTCTTTGTTGTGCAAATCGGAAATGTGGACAATCCTGTATCCGTTAAATTCTTCAGGAATTTTTGCATTACTGTAATCAATTTTTGTCGTAGTTATTGCATTGTTTTGCCATATGCAAAACACCAAGACAGCCAAAATTACTGCGGCAAGGCCAATTAGCTTTTTGACAATCTTATTTCTAATAACCATATCCTAATTCCTCTTTGATTTTTTAATTTAATGATATCACAAAAAGCAAGTGAGGTGCGAAAAATGAAGACAATACTTTGCTACGGCGATTCCAACACTTGGGGGTATAATCCAGACGGTTCCGGCCGCTACCCAAAACACATACGCTGGACCACTGTACTTCAAAAGGAACTAGGGGACAGTTTCGACGTCATATCCGAGGGCCTAAATGGCAGGACTACAGTTTGGGATGACCCAGTGAGAGCATTAGGGGGTGAGCATAGAAACGGAAAAAAATATTTACTGCCCTGTCTAAATACCCACAAGCCCATAGATTTAGTGATACTATTTTTGGGCAGCAATGATTTAAAACCCAGGTATAATGTAACTTCCATTGAAATAGCTCAAGGTGTGGAAATGCTGGTCAATATCATTAAAAAAAGCGACACAGGGCCTAATATGACTTCGCCGGAAATACTAGTGATTATCCCCCCGCCAATACTAATTCCCGAAGAAGTAAAGTATGTGGACCACCTAATTCCAGAATACGAAAAAGCAGTAGAGAAAAGCAAGCAATTTCCCCAAGCTTTCACCAGTGTATTAAAGGGCAAGTGTCACCTATTTGATTCATCAAAGTACATAAAAACCAGTGAAATAGACGGAATGCACTTAGATCCTGAAAGCCACGCCATATTGGGAAAAGAAGTGGCCAAATATATTTTAAACAATATTTATAGTTCTTAATCTTGCAAAGCCCCTCTTTGAACAAAGGGTGCCTATGTTAGATTCTAGCTTCCCTCTGGCCATTTATAAGGAAAAATGTAAAAAATTCATAATATATTGATGACATATGTGTCAGATTATGGTAATATAAGAAAAAGTTTTGGGAGGTGGTTTTTTGTTTAAGTGGAAAGATGAATTTAGATTGGGCATAGATGACCTTGATGAGCAGCACAAGAAAATATTCGACATTGCCAATGAAGCATATGAGCTGCTGAAAAACGAGTTCTACTATGATAAGTATGACAGGATCGTTGAGATTTTGGAAAAGCTCAAAGATTACGCCAGGTTCCACTTTTCCTATGAAGAGGACTACATGCAGAGTATAAAGTACAAAGACTATCTCTCCCATAAAGCTGCCCACGATAACTTTATAGACAAAGTAAATTCCTACGATCTAGATGCAATAGATGAAAATCAAGACCAGTATATCTTAGAAATTTTAGACTTTGTCATTGATTGGATAAGTGAACACATATTAGTAACTGATAAGAAAATAGTAGCTGGATAGGGCGTGAACTAAGCGGGCGACCACTGGTCGCCCCTACTGCATATTGATATAACCATATTGTAGGGGCTGGTTTGCCGCCCGCTCAATGGCACATAAATAAAAATTATGCGTAATAAATATAAGACTTCGTTCGGTAATCTTTCTTTATTATATCTTTGTAAAGTTCTTCATTCCCACAAATCGTCAGCTAGCTTTCGTATTTTCTTTTTACGCTTTTCTGTTTCCCCTTTGTTTACGGTAATTGTGATTATATCCCCTTCTTTTGTTTCTTCAGGAAGGGCCTTTTTGGGTATGTTCACAAAAGTTTTATCAGGAAGTTCAACTACTGCATATTCACCTTCAAAGCGGTCGATGATTAGATTCATAAAATTCCCTCCTTACTGGGGCGGCTTACAGGTTTTGCAAGGCTCATAGCCTTTTTCTTTGGCCTTGGAAAGTTCTACGGGTGTCTTGCTCTCCCTCAGTAAATTACACTCCTCCATATGATATTTCTTGCCAGTCTTTGTAATATAGACAGTTAAATCTTTGGCTGACTGGTTAGTTCTTTCCGTTTTTACTTCAATATTGTCTCCATCAGTGGTAAAAACCACTGTTCC